>NZ_JBEXID010000024.1:0-102604 GCF_040608395.1 Streptomyces sp. NPDC005181 | reverse complement strand
GAAGTGTCCCGGGCAAGGATCCGGATCATGCTGGTGAGCAGGGATGATGCGGCACGTAGCCGCTTGCCGTAGCCGGACTGCTGGGGCACATAAGGAAACAGGCCGCGGAAGTCACGGTCGACGCGGCGCAGCCAGCGCCGCTCGGAGGTGTAGCCGAGCAGCGCTGACATCACGGCGAGCGTCAGCAGTTCCGCGTCACTGAGCGTGGGCGTGATCCCGGCCTTCGGACGCCAGGGGGCCAGCCATGGCGAAGCCTTCAACTCGTCGTCGATCCGGGCATAGAGTGCTGTTGCGAGGGTGTTCACGTCGTCCGTCACACATCGACACTGGACGCCCTCGTGCCATGTCCGCAGGCCATCCCTTGGACTCATTCATCTAGTCGCGCCAATTTGCGAATAAGTTGGCTTCATGGCGACGGCGTGGTCAACGACTTCGATGATTTTGAAGTCCTCTCAAGGCTCGAGCAAAACGACTCCGCCGTGGAGACAACTACCTGTTTCCTTACCGGAGCGATCAACCAAAATTACAGCGGCTACTACGCCTGCACCACCAAATACGCGAGTGGCACCAATAAGTACACAGCGGATGGCAAAGTGGTCTACGACATCAACAACGACGGCTTGGGCATGCTTGCTCCGTGGGAGCTTACAGGGTCCCCCAAGTACTAATTCAGCCTCGATCGTTCACGAAAGGTCCGTCAGCAAGCTGACGGACCTTTCGTGGTGTGACTGGTCGTGGTTTTCGGGATCCGGGCAGGCAGACGGCCGGCTGTCGCGTCGCGTACGCTCCGGAGTCCACGGTTCCGGTGGCGTTGACCATGCTCATCGGGACGGTTGAGTCCGCTGGTCATCTCATCCGGGGTGCGGCAGGGTCTGGAGCCGATCTAGCACGTCGGTGATCACATCGACCCAGGGCCAGGTGCGGGCGAGCCTGAGCCGACGAGGCCGACCGGTGGTGACCAGTCGGCCGACGGCAGAGAACAGCCGGATGCGGCAGAGCCTTCACGGCCACCTGGTGAAAGTGGTGCAGGAGCGAGGCGTCAGCACATTCCCGGGGTAACGGGCCAGCTGTCCTTCGTGGTGTTCTGCCGCATCTTGCCGGATACGAACGCACGCCGGCCGGGCGGCCCGCCTTCGGGCGCCGGACCCGTACCTCGGTGCCGTCCAGGCGCAGCTCAACACCCTTCGCGGTGGCGTAGGCGAAGACATCGGCCAGCGCGTGCAGACGCAGTCCCGCCTCGCCGGGGACCGCGAAGCCCCACGCCGCCAGGAGCCGACGGATCTCATGGACGCCCGCGTGACGGTGGAGGGGTCCACGCCGTAGAAGACGGCGAGGGTGGCGTGCGGAACTGGAACCGCAGGATCACTAGGGGTCGCGATCACCCGGTCGGTGAAGACCAGTTGATGGCTGGGTCCGCCGGCCTCGGCGCGCAGACGCTCATGGCCTCGGCGATGAGCGCCCCGAGTCGACGCCTCGAGATGCCCGTGCAGATACCACTCGAGAGAGCCGTACAGGCCAAGGATCGCTTCCCAACCATCCCAACCCGTACGGCTTTCCTCACGTTCCCGACCAGCCGAAACCGCTGTCGTACACAACGCCGTTAAAGTTCTCTGCCCTGCCAGACGCCTGCGTTACCCCTGCACCATCGAACGGCCCCCTGGTTTTGATCGGATCCTAGAGGCCTGCTCCCGGCGGCCCACTGTCACCGCTCCGAGAGCGCCTGCTCGCCCGCTCTGCGCATGACGTCGAGCGGCGCGGGCCTGCGCCCCGTCACCTGCTCGACCTGGAGGACAGCCTGGTGCACCAGAAGATCCAGACCTCCGACGACTGCGCCGCCCCTGGCCGACCAGGCTGCGGCGAGTCCGGTCGGCCAGGGCTCGTACAGCACATCGAACAGCGTGCCGGGAGCCGCCGGCACCGCACCGGTGAGCGCGTCCGTGGTGCCGGCCGGCGTGGTGGCGATCACCAGGGGTGCGCGCAGCGCCTGCTCCGCGTCCGCCCAGTCGGCGATCCGTACGTCGACCCCGAGACGCTCGCCCCAGCCGCGCATCTCGTCACCGCGCTCGCGGCTGCGTACGTATGCCGTGACCAGACCCGTGCAGATCTCCGACAGCGCGGCGAGCGCGGAGGACGCGGTGGCTCCGGCGCCGAGGACGGCGGCCGAGTCGGCCTTCTCGACGCCGCGCTCACGCAGCGCGGCGATCATGCCGGGGATGTCGGTGTTGTCACCGACGCGACGGCCGTCCTCGGTGAAGACCACGGTGTTGACGGCCTCGACGGAGGACGCGGTCACGCTGACCGAGTCCAGCAGCGGGATGATCGCGCGCTTCAGCGGCATCGTCAGCGACAGCCCGGCCCAGGAGGCGTCGAGTCCCTCGATGAAGCCGGGGAGCGCGGCCTCGTCGATCTCGAAGCGGTCGTACGACCATCCGGTGAGGCCGAGCTCGGCGTACGCGGCCCGGTGCAGGACCGGGGAGAGGGAGTGGGCGATGGGCGAGCCGAGGACGGCTGCCCGGTGGCGCCCGTCAGTCGATGGCATCGAACTTTTTCTTGAGCTTCAGGAACTCGCCGTACGTCTTGGCGAACTCGGTCTTGTGCTGCCCATCGGTGGCGACGAAGTAGAGCCAGCCGTTCTTCGTCGGACTCAGCGCGGCGGCCAGTGCGTCACTGCCCGGGTTGCTGATGGGGCCGGGGGTGAGGCCCTTGCGCGTGTAGGTGTTGTACGGGCTCTTGTTCCCGTTGATCTCCGCCTCGCTGATCTTGATGTCGCTCTTCCCCTTGAGGTAGTTGTAGGAAGAGTCGAACTGGAGCAGCTGGTTCGTCTGGGTGTTGCTGGGCTTGAGGCGGTTGTAGACGACCTCGGCCATCTTGCGGAAGTCGCCGTGCGTCTTGCCTTCGACCTGGACGAGGCTGGCGACGGTGAGCACTTGCCAGGGGCCGTCCAGGTCGTACTTCTTGGCGGCACCTTCGAGATCGACCTTGTCGTACTCCTCGTCGGCCCGGGAGACCATCTTCTTGAGGACGTCCTCCGGCTTCATGCCCTTGGTCACCGGGTAAGCCGCCGGGTAGAGGAAGCCCTCCAGCGGGTCGATGAGATCCTTGTGCCCGTCCGCCCAGTCGGGCATTTCGAGGCTGTCGGCCTTGGACTTGGCAACGCCCTTGGTGGTTCCGGCCTTGACGCCCAGCCTGTTGTCGATCATCGCGTAGACCCTGCTGTTGCGGGTGCCCTCAGGAATGATCAGCAGATTCTGGCTCTTCGGGTCGAGCATCATCTTCACGGCCTCGGCCGCGGACATGTGCTCGTTGAGGACATAGACGCCCGCCTGGATCCACTTCCCCTTGGGGTTCTCGGCCTGCGCCGCGATGAAGGCGTCGACGCTCTTGACGACGCCCTTCTCCTTGAGAATGTTGCCGATCTCGTTGCCGGGGGCGAGCTTCGGGATCTCCACCTCGACGCTGCCGGAGCCCTGGCCCGAGTAGTCGGGTGCGGCGCCGAATTGTTTCTGCCAGTACGTGTAGCCGAAGTAGCCCGCCCCGCCGAGACCGCCGACGAGGACCAGGGAGACGACGAGGCAGGCGCAGCCGTTGCGGCTCTGCTTCTTGCCCTTGCCGCGGCGTTCGCTGCCGCCGCCCCTGCGCGACTCACGCGGGTCGTCGTCGTACTCGCCATCGTCGTCGCGGGGCCGCCGGACATCGCGGTCGTCGTCGACGCCCGTGAAGAAGGGATGCGTCTCCTCCTCGGGCTCGTCCGGGTCCCAGTCGGGGTTACGCGGTGGGACCTGTTCGGGCGCGGTCTCGCGCCGGCCCGGGGGCTGCGGCGGCGGGTATGCCTCGGGAGTGCCGTAGGAGTCGTGCGATGCGCCGTAGGCGTCCTGCCGGTTCCCGTACGCGTCCTGCGGATGGCCGTCGTACGGCGGCATAGCCGCGGGCTGCTGACCGGTGTCCCAGCCGCCGTTGTACTGCTGGTGCTGCGGGGCCTGCTGGGCGTACGGGTCATGCGGCTGCTGCGGGGCCTGCTGGGCGTACGGGTCATGCTGCTGCGCGTACGGGTCATACGGCTGCTGTGGTTGTTGCTGCTGCTGCGCATACGGGTCCTGCGCGTACGGGCCCTGCGGAGAGCCGCCGTACTGCTGGTGCTGCTGGGGGTACTGCTGCGGCTGCTGCTGGGCATAGGGGTCCTGCGGATAGGACTGCTGCGGGCTGCCGTACTGGCTCTGGCCGTGGGCAGCCTGCTGGCCATCCCATCCCTGGTCCCCGTAGAGGGGATCTTCGGGATGCCACGGTTCGGAGCCGGGGCCCCGGCCATACTCAGTCATCGATCCCCTAGAGCCGCGAGACGAACTTCCGCCTCTTTGCTGTGCGGTGTTTGTTCGAACACCGCCGCATCGCGCGGAACGTTACCGTATCGCGATCAGACAACCACTTCGACGCCCTCGCCCGGAGCTTTACCTGACGCCCGCTCCGACTCCAGAGCATTCTGGAGGATCACCACAGCGGCAGCCTGGTCGATGACAGACCGGCCCTTCTTGGACTTCACACCTGAGGCGCGCAGTCCCTGGCTCGCCGTCACTGTGGTCATCCTCTCGTCCACCAATCGCACCGGAATGGGTGCGGCCGAGCGGGCGACCTCCTGGGCGAAGAGCCGGACCTTGGCCGCGGCGGGCCCCTCACCGCCGCCCAGGGATCTGGGCAGACCGATGATGATCTCGATGGGCTCGTACTCCTCGACGATCTGTCCGAGCCGCCGGTGGGCGGCCGGGACGTCGCGTCCCGGCACGGTCTCCACCGGCGTCGCGAGGATCCCGTCGGGGTCGCACGAGGCGACCCCGATCCGGGCATCCCCGACGTCGATCGCGAGGCGACGTCCGCGGCGCATGTGCGTCACTCCCGCCGTCACGCCGTCTCGGTGACGAGGCGCTCGACAGCGGCGACGGCCTCACCGATGGCAGCGGGGTTCTGGCCACCGCCCTGGGCGACGTCCGGCTTGCCGCCGCCACCGCCACCGAGGGTCTTGGCAGCCGCACGGACCAGGTCACCGGCCTTGAGGCCACGCTCGCGGGCGGCCTCGTTGGTGGCGATGACGGTCAGCGGGCGACCGTTGGCCGTGGTGAACAAGGCCACGACGGCCGGGCGGCCGCCCTGGATGCGGCCCCGGACGTCCAGGACCAGCTTGCGCAGGTCGTCGGCGGACGTCCCGTCCGGCACCTGGCCGGTGACCAGCGCGACACCGCGTACGTCCTTGGCGGACTCGGTGAGTCCGGCGGCGGCCTGGAGGACCTTCTCCGCGCGGAACTTCTCGATCTCCTTCTCGGCGTCCTTCAGCTTGCCGAGCATGGCGGAGACCTTCTCCGGAAGCTCCTCGGGGCGGCCCTTGACCAGCTCCTGGAGCTGGGCGACGACCGTGTGCTCCCTGGCGAGGAAGTTGTACGCGTCGACGCCGACGAGGGCCTCGATACGGCGCACACCGGAGCCGATGGACGACTCGCCGAGCAGCTTCACCAGACCCAGCTGGGCGGTGTTGTGGACGTGCGTACCGCCGCACAGCTCCTTGGAGAAGTCGCCGATGGTGACGACTCGGACCCGCTCGCCGTACTTCTCGCCGAACTCGGCGATGGCGCCCTGCTTCTTGGCCTCGTCGATCGACATGACCTCGGCCTGGACGTCGAGCTCCCGGGAGAGAACCTCGTTGATCTTCTGCTCGACGTCGGTGAGGACCGTTCCGGGGACGGCGGCGGGCGAACCGAAGTCGAAGCGGAAGCGGCCCGGCGAGTTCTCCGAACCGGCCTGGGCGGCCGTCGGGCCGAGGGCGTCGCGCAGCGCCTGGTGCGTGAGGTGCGTGGCGCTGTGCGCGCGGGCGATGGCGCGGCGGCGGGTGGTGTCGATGGCGGCGTAGGCGGTGGAGCCGACCGTCACCTCGCCGACCTGGACCGTGCCCTTGTGGACGGAGACGCCCGGGACCGGCTGCTGGACGTCGCGCACCTGGATGACGGCGCCGGTGTCGAGCCGGATCCGGCCCTGGTCGGCGAGCTGGCCGCCGCCCTCGGCGTAGAACGGCGTGCGGTCGAGGACGACCTCGACCTCGTCGCCCTCGGTGGCGGCGGGCGAGGAGATCCCGTCGACGAGGAGGCCGACGACGGTCGACTCGCCCTCGGTGGAGGTGTAGCCGGTGAACTCCGTGGAGCCGGACTTGTCGGCCACCTCACGGTAGGCGGACAGGTCGGCGTGACCGGTCTTCTTGGCCTTGGCGTCGGCCTTGGCGCGGTCCCGCTGCTCCTTCATCAGGCGGCGGAAGCCGTCCTCGTCCACAGCGAGGCCCTGTTCGGCGGCCATCTCCAGGGTGAGGTCGATCGGGAAGCCCCAGGTGTCGTGGAGCAGGAACGCCTTGTCGCCGGCGAGGACCTTGCCGCCGGCGGCCTTGGTCTCGGTGACGGCGGTGTCGAGGATGTTGGTGCCGCCCTTGAGGGCCTTGAGGAAGGCGGCCTCTTCGGCGAGGGCGACAGTCTCGATGCGCTTGCGGTCGGTGATCAGCTCCGGGTACTGCCGGCCCATCGACTTGATGACCGTGTCGACGAGCTCGGCGACGACCGGGCCGGTGGCGCCGAGGAGGCGCATGTTGCGGACGGCGCGGCGCATGATGCGGCGCAGGACGTAGCCGCGGCCCTCGTTGCCGGGGGTGACACCGTCGCCGATGAGCATGACGGACGTACGCATGTGGTCGGTGACGACCCGGAGCGAGACGTCGGAGGTGTGGTTCTCGCCGTAGCGCACCCCGGTCAGCTCGGTGGCCTTGTCGATGACGGCCATCGAGGTGTCGATCTCGTACAGGTTCTGCACGTCCTGCAGGATCATCGCGAGGCGCTCGAGGCCGAGGCCGGTGTCGATGTTCTTGGACGGCAGGTCACCGAGGATCGGGAAGTCCTCCTTGCCGTCGCCGGCGCCCCGCTCGTACTGCATGAAGACCAGGTTCCAGATCTCCACGTACCGCTCGTCGTTGACGGCCGGGCCGCCCTCGACGCCGAACTCGGGGCCGCGGTCGTAGTTGATCTCGGAGCACGGGCCGCACGGGCCGGGGACGCCCATGGACCAGAAGTTGTCCTTCTTGCCCAGCCGCTGGATGCGCTCGGCCGGGACGCCGATCTTGTCGCGCCAGATCTGCTCGGCCTCGTCGTCGTCGAGGTAGACCGTGATCCACAGTCGCTCGGGGTCGAGACCGAAGCCGCCGTCCGCCACGGAGGTGGTGAGAGCCTCCCAGGCGTAACTGATGGCCCCTTCCTTGAAGTAGTCGCCGAACGAGAAGTTCCCGCACATCTGGAAGAAGGTGCCGTGCCGGGTGGTCTTGCCGACCTCTTCGATGTCCGGCGTACGCACACACTTCTGCACGCTGGTGACGCGCGGGGCGGGCGGCTTGACCTCGCCGAGGAAGTACGGCTTGAAGGGGACCATGCCCGCGGGGACCAGCAGCAGAGTCGGGTCGTCCGCGATGAGCGACGCCGAAGGCACGACGGTGTGCCCGCGCTCCTCGAAGAAGCTCAGCCAGCGGCGACGAATTTCAGCCGACTCCATCAGTGGTCCTCATTCCGGTTGTACGAGTTGTCGTTGTACGAGTTGTAGGGGAGCTTGCGGTGGGCGGTCGCGTCGGCGGCCCGGGCGGGTTCGGCCGCTTCGACCGCGACATGACGCTGTACGGGAAGCTCGGGGTCGACCGATGCCTGCAGGCCCAGCGCCTCGCCCAGTTCGGCCTCGCGCCTGACCATGCCGTCACGGACGTCGAGGGCGAAGTCCTTGAGCTTGTGACCGCTCTCGATCGCCTTGTCGGCGGCGCGCGCCGCGAGGCTCTCGGGGGTCAGCTGCTTGAGCTTCCGGTGGACCTTGGTGGTGGCCCAGACACCGGCGGCTGCGCCGGCGGTGAACCAGAACGTACGGCGGAACATCGCTGCGTCAGTCCTTCGATCCGCGGGAGTTTCTGCCGCCCCGCTTCTTGGCCCGGGCGGACGGCACCGTACGGCCGACAATCACCGTGCGACGCGGCGCGCGGCGGGCCGGCTCGGCTTCCGGGGAGGTCCGGCGGCCGATGGCCTGCCGCACTCCGTAACCGAACGCGGCGACCTTGACCAGCGGGCCGCCGAAGGTCGATGCCACGGTGGTGGAGAGCGCCGAGGCGTTGGAGGTGACCTCCTGGACGTCCGTCGCGATCGCGTCGACCTTGTCGAGTTGAGTCTGCGCCGAGCGCAGAGTCGCGGAGGCGTCGGCGAGCAGCGGAACCGCCTGCTCGGTCACTTCCGCCACGAGCTTGGTGGTCGCCCTGAGCGTCTGGGCCAGCCTCACCAGGACGACGGCGAGGAACGAGACCAGGATCGCCCAGAAGACGGCCACCAGGATCCCGGCCACCTCTCCACCGGACACGTTGCACCGCTCTCTGGCTTGTCGAATCGTCGTCTCCCGACCCTATCGCGCCGGGGAGCGCGCCCCCTACCGCATTACGGATGGGTGGAGCGGGAGTTGCACAAGGGAGATTGTACGGAGAGCTGCCGGACCAGTACTCTGCGTGTTTCATGCGACGCTCCCAGCGCCCCTGCCCCTCCCCCGACGATTCCCCCGCCGCTCCGGGCCCCGGCACCGCGGCCCGCGGCAATCTCCCGGTGGAACTGAACCGATTCGTGGGACGTGACGAGGAGTTGGCCGACCTGGGCCGCCTGCTGACGGAATCGAGACTGGTCACCGTGGTCGGAGTGGGTGGCGTGGGGAAGACCCGGTGTGCCACCCGGGCTGCCGCTCTCCTGCAGAAACGGTACTGCGACGGGGTCTGGATGGTGGAGCTGTCGACTGTCCAGGACTCCGGAATGCTGGAACAGGCCGTGGTCGACGCCCTGGGACTCACCGATCACACCAGCCGCCCGCCCCGCACGACGCTCCTCGAACATCTCGCCGAACGCCGGCTCCTGCTGGTGCTCGACGGCTTCGAGCAAATTGTCGACGCCTGTGCCGAGTTGGTGTGCGCACTGCTGCGCCGGGCCCCGCGGCTGCAGGTGCTGGCTGCCGGGCGCCAGCCCCTGGAACTGGACGGCGAGCTCACCTACCCGCTCGCGCCGATGACCGACGAGGACGCCATGATGCTGTTCGCGGAGCGGGCAGCGGCGGTGCGCCCGGAGTTCCGGCTGACGGAGGACAACCGCGGATCGACGCGGGAGCTGTGCCGTCGGCTGGACGGAATCCCGCTCGCGCTGGAACTGGCCGCCGGGCGGCTGCGCGCCCTGTCCACGGAGCAGGTGGTGCAGCGTCTGGACGACCGCTTCCGACTGCTGACCGGCGCCAGCCGCAGCGCACTGGCGCGCCACCAGACGCTCCGTACGGCCATCGGCTGGAGCCATGAACTGTGTGCCCCGGAGCAGCGGCTGCTGTGGGCGCGACTGTCGGTCTTCGCCGGGCAGTTCGACCTGGAGGCGGTCGAGTACATCTGCAGCGGCCCCGAACTGCCGGCCGAGTCGGTGCTCGATGTGCTGACGGGGCTGCTGGCGCAGTCCGTGGTGCTGCGCGAGGACTCGGCGGTGGGCACCCGCTACCGGATGCTGGACACGGTGCGCGAGTACGGCGCCGACTGGCTGGCCGCCACCGGCGACACGGACCGGTTGCGACGGCGCCACCGGGACTGGTACCTGGGGCTCGCCACCTGGTGCGAGCTCGACTGGTTCAGCTCGCGGCAGGGCGAGGTGGCGGCCCGGGCCGAGAGCGAACTGCCCAATCTGCGCCGGGCGATGGAGTGTTCGCTGGAGTGCCCGGACGAGGCCCATCTGGCGCAGTACCTGGCGGGCACGCTCTGGTTCCTCTGGGTCGGCTGCGGGCGCCTCTCGGAGGGTCGGCACTGGCTCAACCGCGTACTGGAGGAGGAGACACCGTACGAACCCTCCCGGCTCAAGGCGCTGTGGGTGCTCGGGTATGTGGCCGTGGTGCAGGGGGACGCGGCCGGTGCGATCTCCGCGCTGCAGGAGTGCCGGGAGGAGGCGGACCGGACCGGTGACGCGGCGGCCCAGGCCTACGCGGTGCACCGCACGGGCTGTCTGGCCCTCGTCACGGACGACATGGTCCGCGCGGAGGAGCTGCTGCAGGACGCGCTGGTGCGCTACCGGGACCTCGGCGAGCTGAACAGCAATGTGCTGATGGCCCAGATCGAGCTGGCGATGGCGGTCGGGTTCCGCGGGGACCTGGAGGCCGCGGCGGAGATCTGCGAAGAGGTCAGGGAGGTCTGCGAGGACCGCGGGGAGCGGTGGGCGCTCTCGTACGCGCTCTATGTGCTGGCCTACGCGCAGCTGCAGCAGGGGCGGCCGGAGCGCGCCCGGGAGCTGCTCAGGGAGTCCCTGGCGATCGGCCACGCCTTCCATGACCTGCTCGGGTCCGTCCTCACCATGGAACTGCTGGCACTGGTGACGGCGGTCGAGGGGGATGCGGCGGAGGCGGCGGTGCTGCAGGGGGCCGCCGAGCGGATCTGGCCGTCGGTGGGGCTGCCGCTGTTCGGTTCGGCGTACTACGGAAGGCCGCGGGCGGAGTGCGAGCAGCTGGCGCGGCGGGAGCTGGGCGACGCACCGTACGAATCGGGGCGGCGGGCGGGTGCGCAGCTGGATCCGGACGCGGCGGTGGCGCGGGCGCTGGCGTGCCGGCCCCTGGACCGGACGGGCCCGGAGGGGCAGCGGCCCGCTCCCGTACCGCCCCCGGGCGACAGAACGCGGAAGCCCGCCGCCTCCCCGACTTCGGGGAGGGGCGGGCCCGATCGCTGGTGAGAGCGGCTACGCCTGGATCAGCGGGCGTAGTACTCGACGACGAGCTGCTCGTCGCAGATCACCGGGATCTCCTTGCGGTTCGGGTCCCGGTCCAGGCGGAAGGCCAGGGCCTTCAGGTTGACCTGCAGGTAGCGCGGGGTCTCGCCGTCGAGGGCGTAACCACCCTCGCGGGCAACCTGGAAGGGGTGCTTGTCGCGGCTGCGCTCGCGGACCATCACGACGTTGTCGGGACGGACGCGGAAGGACGGCTTGTCGACCTTGCGGCCGTCGACCTCGATGTGGCCGTGGACGACCATCTGGCGGGCCTGGTAGATCGTGCGGGCGATGCCCGAACGCAGGACCAACGCGTCGAGACGGCGCTCGAGCTCGACGACGAGCGCCTCGCCCGTCTTGCCCTCGGCCTTCTTGGCGCGGTCGTAGGCGCGCGCCATCTGGCGCTCGCTGATGTCGTACTGGGCGCGCAGACGCTGCTTCTCGAGCAGACGGACCTTGTAGTCCGAGTTCTGCTTGCGGCCACGGCCGTGCTCGCCCGGCGGGTAGGGGCGGGCCTCGAAGTACTTGACGGCCTTCGGCGTCAGGGCGATGCCGAGCGCACGAGACTTCTTGACCTTGGGACGCGACTGATTAGGCACGTTCTCCAGACCTCCGTTGTGGGTTAGGTTAGGCTCACCTTACTCAAGGAGATCGCATGTCTCGCCCTGGGAACACCACACACGTCACGGACAGCACTGACAGCGTCGACGCAATCGAAGGCGTCGATACGACGGAGGACCGATCAGATCGTGGTCAGCCGCGTCCCAGCGGGCTTGAAAACACACGGATGCCGTCAGCAGCCGAGCGCACACGAACTCTCGTACAGAGTACCTGTTCGGCGGTACTGCTCATCCCCGGGCTCACCGCCGCCGGTTTCGACCAGCTGGTGCCGCTGGACCGCAGCGTAGGACCCGAGGGCGATCTGTTCCTCGAATTTCCCGCTGATTCCCCGGCCGTACGGGCCGCCACGCACGCCCAGGACGACGAGCTGACCGCTGTGCTGGAGATCACGGACGTTGCGCCGGTCTCCGTACCGCACCGCATCCGCGGCCGCGGATGGGTCTCCGGCTGGCTCACCTCCGTACCGGGAATGGCCGGGCCCGGACGGATGATGCTGCGGCTGGAGACCGGTGAGGCGTACGTCGACGACCTGTGGGGCGCCCAGGACGTGGAGCCGGAGGAATTCCGGGACGCCGCCGCCGACCCGCTCGTCGCCCACGAGGCGGAGCTGCTGCAGCATCTGCACGCGGCGCACGGTGAACAGGTGGCGCTGCTCTGCGGGCTGCTGGGCGAGCGGGCGGACGACAGCTGCGCGGCCCACCGGCCCTCGGTCGTGCCGGTCGCGCTCGACCGGCACGGGCTGCGGGTGCGCTGCTGCGAGGCCGACGGGCGGTGCTTCGACGCACGCTTCGAATTTCCCGAGCCGGTGCGCGACGTCACCGAGCTGCGCCACGCGATGCACACGCTGTTCGAAGCGGCCGCACGCTGAACGGGCGCCCCACCGCCGTACGAGCGGCTCTAGGCGTCCGTCGCGGCGTCGGAGCCACCGCGGCCGAGCCGGTCGCGGACCCGGTCCACCACGTCCGCGTACCGCGCCTCCGCGCCGTACCGCGTGGGCCGGTAGTAGCGCTTGTCGTCGACCGCGTCCGGGGCGTACTGCTGGGCGGCGATCCCGCCGGGGACATCGTGCGGATAGACGTAGCCCTGCGCATGGCCCAGCTTGGCGGCCCCCTTGTAGTGGCCGTCGCGCAGATGGGCCGGCACCGGGCCCGCGAGGCCGTTGCGCACGTCCTCCTGGGCGGCGGAGATCGCCAGCGTCGCCGCATTGGACTTGGGTGCGAGCGCCAGCGCGATCGTGGCATGGCTGAGGGTGAGCGCCGCCTCCGGGAAGCCGATCATGGCGACGGCCTGGGCGGCGGCGACCGCAGTGGGCAGCGCCGTCGGGTCGGCGAGGCCGATGTCCTCGCTGGCGGAGATCATCAGCCGCCGGGCTATGAACCGCGGGTCCTCCCCCGCCTCGATCATCCGGGCCAGGTAGTGCAGCGCGGCGTCCACGTCGGAGCCGCGGATCGACTTGATCAGCGCGCTCGCCACGTCGTAGTGCTGGTCGCCGTCCCGGTCGTACTTCACGGCCGCCCGGTCGACGGTCGCCTCGACCGTCCTGAGGGTGATCTCCGTCTCCTGCATGGCGAGGGCCGCACCGGCCGCGGCCTCCAGCGCCGTCAGCGCGCGCCGCGCGTCACCGCCCGCGATACGCAGCAGATGCGCCTCGGCATCCTCGGGCAGTGTGACCGCGCCGCCGAGGCCGCGCTCGTCGGTCAGGGCCCGGCGCATCAGGGCGCGCAGATCGTCGTCGTCGAGCGATTCGAGTGTCAGGAGCAGCGAGCGCGACAGCAGCGGCGAGATGATCGAGAAGTACGGGTTCTCGGTCGTCGCGGCGATCAGCGTCACCCAGCGGTTCTCCACGGCCGGCAGCAGTGAGTCCTGCTGGGCCTTGGAGAAGCGGTGGATCTCATCGAGGAAGAGGACGGTCTCCTTGCCGTAGCCACCGGTGGCGCGGCGGGCGCCCTCGATGACGGCCCGTACTTCCTTGACCCCCGCAGTGATCGCGGAGAGCTCGACGAAGCGCTTGTTGGTGGCCTTGCTGACCACGTACGCCAGAGTCGTCTTGCCGATGCCCGGCGGGCCCCAGAGGATCACCGACGACGGGCCGGCGGGCCCGCCGCTCCCTTCGCCGACGAGGCGGCGCAGCGGCGAGCCCGGCTTCAGCAGATGCTGCTGGCCGACGACCTCGTCGAGGATGCGAGGGCGCATCCGGACAGCGAGGGGGCTGCTGGACGGGTCCTTCTCCTGGCGGTCTTCGGCGGCTGCGGTAAAGAGGTCGGGCTCCACGTTTTGAAGCCTATGTCACGGCACTGACAGCCCGGCCGGGCCGGTCCCTGCTCCCTGCTCCCTGCTCCCAGACGGTCAGCTGGTCCAGAAGTCCCACCAGCGGGTCAGGATCAGCATGCCGATGATGCCGACCCACAGGACCGGCGGCACCCAGTGGAACTCCGTCAGTGCGTTGCGCAGCCAGTTCGGTGCGGGCACGATCCGGTGCTTGATGTTGTGCGTGGTGACGTAGCAGAACATGAAGATCGTGGCGACCCAGGCCAGGCAGCACCACAGGCAGAGCGAGTTGATGTTGTACAGCGACTGGTACTGCAGCCACGTGCAGAAGCCGACGCCGAACAGCGTGCCCGCGTTGAGGCCGAGCCAGTACCAGGTGCGGAAGCGGGCGCCGGCGAGCAGGGCCAGGCCGATCCCGATGACGACGGAGTAGGTGGCGAGTCCCAGCATCGGGTTCGGGAACCCGAAGGCGGACGCCTGCTCGCTCTTCATGATGTTGCCGCACGAGACCACGGGGTTGAGGCTGCAGCCGGGGGTGAAGCTGGGGTCCTCGAGCAGCTTGAACTTGTCGATCGTGATCACCCAGGCGGCGAGGAGACCGGCGGCACCGGTGATCACCAGCAGCAGTGCGAACGCGCGACTGCCGCCGATAGTCCTCTTCCGGCCGTCCTCGTCCTGGTCCGAGGAGGGATGGTCAACCGCTGCAGTCGTCATATCGCCGTTCCATCAGTGAGTGGCCTGCTGGGCATGGTCATTGTGCCGCACCGCCTCACCAGTCATCCGTTCGATGGACATAAAGGTGTACGGAGAGACGCATGCGCGGGCGGCACGGAGCACGCGGCTCCGCGAGCCGCTCCCCGCCATGACCGAACCTTGCGGTAGCTGTGCAGGCGTTACGGGCGGCGGGCAGCCACGACGGGGCCGCCGCCCCGGCTTCCACTGCCGACTGCCGTCTTCCCGGTTCGGTCTCGCCCGCCAGGATGAACCTACTCCTGCAGAGTTGACGGCACGGGGGCGGTGACGCACTGTGCCCGCCCGGTGGACCGAGCGGGCACAGTCGGAAACGGTGGATCAGGCCAGCTTCCGCTGGACCTCGGCGACCAGCGCGTCGAGCGCGACCGGCTGCTGCTCACCCGACTGCATGTCCTTCAGCTGGACCACACCCTCGGCGAGATCGCGTTCGCCCGCGACGACGGTGAAGCGGGCGCCGGACCGGTTGGCGCTCTTCATCGCGCCCTTGAGGCCGCGGCCGCCGAACGCGAAGTCGGCGGCGACGCCCGCTCGGCGCAACTCCGTCACCTTGGCGAACAGCACCCGACGGGCCTCCTCGCCGAGCGGCACCGCGAAGACGCTGGTGGACGCGGGCAGTTCGAGCTCGATGCCCTCGGCCTCCAGCGCGAGCACCGTACGGTCCACGCCGAGCGCCCAGCCGACCGACGGGAGCGCCGGGCCGCCGATCATCTCGGACAGGCCGTCGTAGCGGCCGCCGCCGCCGACTGCGGACTGCGAGCCGAGTCCGTCGTGGACGAACTCGAAGGTGGTGCGGGTGTAGTAGTCGAGGCCGCGGACGAGCTTCTCGTCGTCCTCGTACAGGACACCCGCCGCGGTCAGCAGATCGCGGACCTCCTCGTGGTACGCCTTGCACGCGTCGCACAGGTAGTCGCGCAGGACCGGCGCGCCGGTCAACTGCTTCTGTACCTCGGGGCGCTTGTCGTCGAGGACCCGCAGCGGGTTGAGGTCGATACGGCGGCGGGTCTCGTCGTCCAGGTCGAGCTCGCGCAGGAACTCCTGGAGCGCGTCCCGGTAGACGGGACGGCACTCCTTGTCGCCCAGCGAGTTCAGCAGGATCCGGAAGTTCTGCAGGCCCAGCGTGCGGTATGCCTGGTCGGCCAGGATGATCAGTTCGGCGTCCAGTGCCGGGTCCTCGGCACCGATCGCCTCGGCACCGACCTGCGAGAAGTGCCGGTAGCGGCCCTTCTGCGGGCGCTCGTAGCGGTAGTACGAGCCGGAGTACCAGAGTTTGACCGGCAGGTTGCCGAGCTTGTGGAGGTTGGCCTCCAGTGCGGCGCGCAGCACGGACGCGGTGCCCTCGGGACGCAGCGCCAGCTCGGACCCACCCTTGGTGGTGAGGGTGTACATCTCCTTGGTCACGATGTCGGTGGACTCACCGACTCCGCGCGAGAAGAGTGCGACGTCCTCGAAGCCAGGCGTCTCGATGTAGCCGTAGCCGGAGTTCTTCAGCGGTGCGGAGAGCGCCTCGCGCACCGCGAGGTACGTCGCGGAGTCGGGCGGGGTCAGGTCGTACGTGCCCTTGGGGGCCTTGAAGGTGCTCACGGTTCTAACTCTCGTCACATTCCTCGTCGGGGCGCGTCCAGCCCGTGCAGATACGGGTTCGCGGCGCGCTCGCGGCCGATGGTCGTCTGGGGGCCGTGGCCGGACAGCACCACGGTCGAGTCGTCGAGCGGCAGGCACACACGGGCCAGCGACTCGAGCAGCTCGGCGTGGTCGCCGCCGGGCAGGTCGGTGCGTCCGACGGAGCCGGCGAACAGCAGGTCGCCCGAGAAGAGGATCTGCGGAACATCCGCGGCCTCGGGCATCCTGAACGTCACCGACCCCTTGGTATGGCCGGGCGCATGTGAGACACCGAATTCCAGACCGGCCAGCAACAGCTGCGCACCGTCGCTCAGCTCCTTGACGTCGTCCGGCTCCCCCACCGTCAGCTCGCCCATGAGCGGCATCCCGATGGAGCGGCCGAGGGCCTTCTCCGGGTCGCTCATCATGTACCGGTCCTCGGGGTGGATCCAGGCGGGGACGTCGTGTGCACCGCACACCGGGACGACCGAGGCGACATGGTCGATGTGCCCGTGGGTGAGCACAACGGCGACAGGCTTCAGCCGATGCTTCTTCAGCGCATCCTCGACTCCCTGGGTGGCCTGGTGGCCCGGGTCGATGATCACGCACTCCTCACCTGCGGCGGGGGCGACCACGTAGCAATTGGTCCCCCAGGCCCCGGCGGGGAACCCGGCAATGAGCACGATCGTCCTTAATGGTCGTCCGACGGAGGGGTGCGGCCGACTGCGGCTGAGCAGGTCGCGGCAGTTCAGAGCCTACCGGCGCTCCTCATTCCACAGCTAACCCATATACGGTACGGGGCAACCCAGGCCCGATCACACGACGTACAAGGAGATCACCCGGTGGTCAGCAGCGATCAGCGGCGGCGGCAGCTCGCCAGGGAGAAGTTCGAGCGGCAGCAGCAGCGCCGGGAGGAGGCCCGCAGCAGGACCAGGCGACTTACCGCCGTCATCGCGTCCGCGCTGGCCGTGGTGGCGGTCGTCGGAGTTGCCGCGTTCGTCTCCCTCGGCGGCGACGACAAGGACAAGAACGACGCGTCGTCGAGCACCAGCCCGTCCCCCTCCGCCTCGCCCTCGGCGAGCGAGAGCAGTGCGCCCGAACCCGCGATGAAGATCGACAAGAAGTCGAAGTACACGATGTCGCTGAAGACGAGCCAGGGCGACATCGCGTTCACGATGGACGCGGCGAAGACGCCGCACACGACGAACTCGTTCAAGTCGCTCGCGGACAAGGGCTTCTTCGACGGTACGAAGTGTCACCGGCTCACCACGCAGGGCATTTTCGTCCTGCAGTGCGGTGACCCCAAGGGCGACGGCACGGGCGGCCCGGGCTACACGATCCCGGACGAGAACCTGACCGCGCTGGGCAAGGCGGGCAAGGACGGCACGGTGACGTACCCGGCGGGCACGGTGGCGATGGCCAACACGGGTCAGGCGCACACCGGTGGCAGCCAGTTCTTCCTGGTGTACAAGGACAGCAAACTGCCGCCGAGCTACACGCCGTTCGGCACGATGGACGACGCCTCGCTGAAGGCCGTGAAGACGGTCGGGACCGCCGGTGTCACCGGTGGCGCGGCCGACGGTGCCCCGAAGAAGGCCGTCACCATCTCGAAGGCGGCCGTCGACAAGGCCTGAGCCGACCGGGGCGGCCGGTCCGGCGAGCCCGGTCCGGCCGTCGGGGTGCGGGCCGAAGAATTCGGCCGCGCTGAGTGCGGACAGCCGGGCGGCCGGTCGCCTAGATTGGCGTTGTGCAGGGCGGGCGCGCAGCCCGCCCCAGGAAACTGTGGACGATGCCAGGGGGGCGAACCCTCTCACAGGCATCAGGTGGAGGAGGCGCTGTGAGCAGCGACCCGTGGGGCCGCGTCGACGAGACGGGCACCGTGTACGTGCGTACAGCCGATGGCGAGCAGGTTGTCGGATCGTGGCAGGCCGGCTCACCCGAGGAGGCTCTGGCCTACTTCGAGCGCAAGTACGAGGGCATCGTGGTCGAGATCGGCCTCCTCGAGCGGCGGGTGAAGACCACCGACCTGTCGGCGAAGGACGCAACGACCGCCATCGAGCATCTGCGTCAGCAGGTCGACGAGCATCACGCGGTCGGTGACCTCGACGCGTTGCGGAAGCGGCTGGACGCGCTGGTCGCGACGGTCGAGTCCCGCCGCGAGGAGCGCAAGGTCCAGAAGGCGAAGCAGACCGACGAGGCGAAGCACGCCAAGGAGGCGCTGGTCGTCGAGGCCGAGGAGCTGGCGCAGAGCGAGCAGTGGCGCTCCGCGGGCGAGCGGCTGCGGGCGCTCGTCGACACGTGGAAGGGCCTGCCGCGGCTCGACCGCAAGTCGGACGACGAACTGTGGCACCGCTTCTCGCACGCCCGCTCGGCGTTCTCCAAGCGCCGCAAGGCCCACTTCGCCTCGCTGGACGCCCAGCGCGAGGAGGCCCGCAAGGCCAAGGAGAAGCTGGTCGTCGAGGCCGAGGCACTGTCGGGTTCCACCGACTGGGCGGCGACGGCCGCGCGCTACCGCGACCTGATGACGGAGTGGAAGGCGGCGGGCCGCGCCCAGCGCGAGGCGGAGGACGATCTGTGGAACCGCTTCCGCGGTGCGCAGGACGTCTTCTTCGCCGCCCGCGGTGAGGTCTTCGCCGAGCGGGACGCGGAGCAGGGCGAGAACCTCAAGCTGAAGGAGGAGCTCGCGGTCGAGGCCGAGAGGCTGGTGCCGGTGAAGGACCTGAAGGCGGCCAGGGCCGCGTTCCGTGCCATCAACGAGCGCTGGGAGGCCATCGGCCACGTGCCGCGTGACGCCCGCCCGAAGATCGAGGGGCGGATGCAGGCGGTGGAGCGGGCCCTCCAGGAGGCTGAGGAGTCCGAGTGGCGCCGGACGAACCCGGAGGCGCGTGCGCGCGCCGAGGGTCTGACCGGTCAGCTGCAGGCTGCTGTGGACAAGCTGCGTACGCAGATCGACACGGCGCGCGCCGCGGGCAACAACGCCCGGGCCGACAAGCTGGCCCGTGAGCTGGAGGGCCGCCAGGCGCTGCTGGACCAGGCGCTGAAGGGCCTGGAGGAGTTCGGCGGCTGACAGGTACCGCAACACGAGGCAGGGGCTCCCGTACGTGTCGTACGGGAGCCCCTGCCTCGTGTGTGCCCCGAGCGCGTTACGGCCTGCGGGCCGAGGTCACTCGGTAGACGTCGTAGACGCCCTCCACGCCCCGTACGGCCTTCAGAACGTGGCCGAGGTGCTTCGGGTCGCCCATCTCGAAGGTGAAGCGCGAGGTGGCCACCCGGTCCCGCGAGGTCTGCACAGCCGCCGACAGGATGTTGACGTGCTGGTCGGACAGGACACGTGTGACGTCCGAGAGCAGCCGCGACCGGTCCAGGGCCTCGACCTGGATGGCGACCAGGAAGACCGAGGACTGGGTGGGTGCCCACTCGACCTCGAGGATCCGCTCCGGCTGCTGCGACAGCGAGTCGACGTTGACACAGTCGGCGCGGTGCACGGAGACGCCGCTGCCACGGGTGACGAAGCCGATGATCGGGTCGCCGGGGACGGGCGTACAGCAGCGCGCCAGTTTGACCCAGACGTCCTCGACGCCCTTGACGACCACACCGGGATCGGTGTTGGACCGGCGCTTGAGGCGGCTGCGGGACGGCGGCGAGCTCTCCGCGAGGTCCTCGTTGGCGGCGTCCTCCCCACCGAGCGCCTGCACCAGCTTCTGCACGACGCCCGCGGCCGCGACATGGCCCTCGCCGATCGCCGCGTACAGCGACGAGATGTCGGGGTAGCGCATCTCGTGGGCGAGCGTGACCAGGGAGTCGCCGGTCAGGATCCGCTGGATCGGCAGGTTCTGCTTGCGCATGGCGCGCGCGATGGCGTCCTTGCCCTGCTCGATCGCCTCGTCGCGGCGCTCCTTGGAGAACCAGGCGCGGATCTTGTTCCGGGCGCGCGGCGACTTGACGAAGCCGAGCCAGTCCCGGGACGGTCCCGCGCCGGCCGCCTTGGAGGTGAAGACCTCCACCAGGTCGCCGTTGTCGAGGGTCGATTCGAGCGGGACGAGCCGCCCGTTGACCCGTGCTCCTATGGTCCGGTGGCCGACCTCCGTATGCACGGCGTACGCGAAGTCGACCGGTGTCGCACCTGCGGGGAGCGCTATGACGTCGCCCTTGGGCGTGAAGACGAAGACCTCGTTGCGGGAGAGGTCGAAGCGCAGCGAGTCCAGGAACTCGCTGGGGTCCTCGGTCTCCTTCTGCCAGTCCAGGAGCTGGCGCAGCCACGCCATGTCGTTGACGGTGTCCTGGCCGCGGCCGGTGTTCTTCGGTACGTCGGTACGGACCTTGGAGGCGCCCGCGACGGCCTCCTGCTTGTACTTCCAGTGCGCGGCGATGCCGTACTCGGCGCGGCGGTGCATGTCAAAGGTGCGGATCTGCAGCTCGACGGGCTTGCCGCTGGGACCGATCACCGTGGTGTGCAGCGACTGGTACATGTTGAACTTGGGCATCGCGATGTAGTCCTTGAACCGGCCGGGGACCGGATTCCATCGCGCATGCACGGTGCCGAGTGCCGCGTAGCAGTCCCGGACGGTGTCGACAAGGACGCGGATGCCCACCAGGTCGTAGATCTCGGCGAAGTCCCGGCCCCGCACGATCATCTTCTGGTAGACGCTGTAGTAGTGCTTCGGGCGCCCGGTGACGGTGGCCTTGATCCGGGCGGCGCGCAGGTCGGCCTGGACCTCGTCGGTCACTATGGCGAGGTATTCGTCGCGCTTGGGCGCCCGCTCGGCGACGAGACGGACGATCTCGTCGTACATCTTGGGGTAGAGGATCGCGAAGGCGAGGTCCTCCAGCTCCCACTTGATGGTGTTCATGCCCAGGCGGTGTGCCAGGGGCGCGTAGATCTCGAGCGTCTCGCGGGCCTTCTTCTCCTGCTTCTCCCGCTTGAGATAGCGCATGGTGCGCATGTTGTGCAGCCGGTCGGCGAGCTTGATGACGAGGACCCGGGGGTCCTTGGCCATGGCGACGACCATCTTGCGTACGGTCTCGGCCTGCGCGGCCTCGCCGAACTTGACCTTGTCGAGCTTGGTGACGCCGTCGACGAGCAGCGCGACCTGGTCGCCGAAGTCGCGGCGCAGCGTGTCGAGGCCGTACTCGGTGTCCTCCACCGTGTCGTGCAGCAGTCCCGCCATCAGCGTCGCCGGGTCCATGCCGAGTTCGGCGAGGATCGTCGTGACGGCCAGCGGGTGCGTGATGTACGGGTCGCCGCTCTTGCGCTTCTGGCCGCGGTGCCAGCGCTCGGCGACCTGATAGGCGCGCTCGATCTGACGCAGCGTGGACGTCTCGATCTTGGGGTCGTTGCTGCGGACGGCGCGCAGCAACGGTTCGAGGACCGGGTTGTACGGGCTGGAGCGCTGCACCCCGAGCCGGGCGAGCCTGGCCCGTACCCGGTTGGAGGAGCCGCCGGCACGAGCCACGGCGCCGGCCGGTGCCACGGCCTTGACGGCGGGCTTGGCCGGGGGCTTCGGGGCGGTCGGCGGCGCAGCGGGGGCGGGCCGGTCGGCGGCGGACCCGTTCGCCTTGATAGGCGCCTGCGCCGGGCTGCGCACGGGTTCGGGGGCCGGGGGCTTCGGCTTCTCCTTCGCCGCGGGCTGCTTCTTCCCGGGCGTGGCTGGGACCGCCGCGGGCTTATCGGGCTGCGGGGCGGCGACTGGCTGGGCCTCGTCTGGCAAGAGCGCTCCTCGTGCGGATCCGGACACCCGGAAGACCATCGTATCGACCCTGCGGCCGGACCTCCCCCGGGGACGGTGAGACCCTTCACAACGCAGGACGGGCACCCGGCTGTTCCCGGGTGCCCGTCCTGCGTGTGCAGGCGTGCCGTCCGCGTACGGTCCGCTACTGCGGGCGACGCTCAGATCGTGATCAGAGCCTCCAGCGGGGCACCCGCGAGCCCCTGCTCCAGCCGGGCCCGGCCGGCGAGGAAGCCGAGCTCCATGAGGACCGCGACGCCCGCGACCTGGGCACCGGCCCGCCGGATCAGCTCCAGCGAGGCCTCGGCGGTGCCGCCGGTGGCGAGGACGTCGTCGATGACCATGATCCGGTCGTCGGGGGCGAGGTCCTCGGCGTGGACCTCGATCTCCGCGGTGCCGTACTCCAGCTCGTACGCCTGGCTGAGCGTGGCTCCGGGCAGCTTCCCGGCCTTGCGGACGGGTACGAAACCGAGCCCGGCCCGGACCGCGACCGGCGCGGCCAGGATGAAGCCACGCGCCTCCAGACCGACGATCTTCGTGGCACCGTGCCGGACGCACAGCTCCGCGAGGGAGTCGGTGAGAGCCGTGAACGCGACCGGGTCCGCGAGCAGCGGGGTGATGTCCTTGAACATCACCCCCGGCTTCGGGTAGTCCGCCACGTCACGGATCCGGCTGAGCAGCAGTTCCCTGATGCTCTCGGTGGTGCTGGTCATCAGTGCTTCCCCGGGGTCCGGCCGTGGCCCCTGGGCTGCTGGCGCTGGCCGACCACCGCAGCGGCGGGTGCGGTGGTCGCAGGGACGTCGTCGCCGTACGACTGCTCGTCATCGGCTGACTCGCCCTTGGCGGCAGCCGCCGCGCGCTTGGCGAGAATCCGCTTCTTCAGGGCCTTCATCTGCGGCTCGCGTTCCTTGAGGTCGGCGACCAGCGGGGTGGCGATGAAGATCGAGGAGTACGCACCGGCGGCGAGACCGACGAAGAGCGACAGCGAGATGTCGTTCAGCATGCCGGCGCCGAGGACACCGCCACCGATGAACAGCAGACCGGCGACCGGCAGCAGCGCCACGACGGTGGTGTTGATGGAACGCACCAGCGTGCCGTTGATCGAGCGGTTGGCGATCTCGCTGTACGTCCAGCGGGTCTGCTTGGTGATCCCCTTCGTGCCCTCCTTGAGGCTGTCGAAGACGACGACCGTGTCGTACAAGGAGTAACCGAGGATGGTCAGCAGACCGATCACGGTGCCCGGGGTGACCTCGAAGCCGACCAGGGCGTAGATACCGACCGTGATCGTGATGTCGTGGATCAGCGCGACCAGGGCCGCGATCGCCATCCGCCACTCGAACGCGATGGCCAGGTAGATCACCACGAGGATCATGAAGATGCCGAGGCCGGTCCAGGCCTTGTTGGCGATCTGCTCACCCCAGCTGGGGCCGACCAGGTCGGCATTGATCTTCTCCTCGGGGACCTTGAGGTCCTTGGAGAGATCCGCCTTGATCGCGTCGGACTTCGCCAGGTCGACTTCGGTGATCTGAATACGCAGACCGCCGTTGCCGAGCTTCTGGACGATCGCCTGGTGGCCGGAGGCGGAGACTGCGGATTCCTCCGCCTGGGCGACCGAGGCGCTGGTCGACGGAGTGGTGAAGACCGCGCCACCCTTGAACTCGATCCCCATGTTGAGGCCGCTGACCGCCAGGGCGACGACAGCCGTGATGGTGATCAGGATCGAGATGCCGTACCAGATCTTGCGCTTGCCGATGAAGTCGTAACCGACCTCGCCGCGGTAGAGCCGGGAGCCGAGACTGCCGAGTCGCGACATCTCACGCCTCCTTCGGGTCGGTGGGGGCGTTGACACGACGCGTGCGACGCAGCGGCGGCTTGGCGCCGAGCCGCTTCGGGTCCAGGCCGGACCACGGGTGACCGCCGGAGAAGAACTTCGTACGGGCCATCAGCGTCATGACGGGCTTGGTGAAGAGGAACACCACGACCACGTCGAGCAGCGTGGTGAGACCCAGTGTGAAGGCGAAGCCCTGGACCTTGCCGACGGTGACGATGAAGAGCACCGCGGCGGCGAGGAACGACACGAAGTCGGAGACCAGGATGGTGCGCCGGGCACGCGGCCAGGCACGCTCGACGGCCGGACGCAGCGTGCGGCCGTCGCGGATCTCGTCCCGGATGCGTTCGAAGTACACGATGAACGAGTCCGCGGTGATACCGATCGCCACGATGGCACCACAGACCGCGGGGAGGTTCAGCGCGAAGCCGATGGCCGGGCCGAGCAGCGACATGAGCGTGTAGGTCAGGATGCCGGAGACCAGGAGGCTCAGGAGCGCGATGAGCGCAAGGCCGCGGTAGTAGGCCACCAGGTAGATGACGACCAGGGCCAGACCGATCGCACCGGCGATCAGGCCCGCCTGGAGCTGCTCACCGCCGAGCGCGGCGGTGACGGTGGTGACCGTGTCCTCGTCGAAGGACAGCGGGAGCGCACCGTACGACAGCACGTTCGCCAGGTCCTGGGCGGACTGCTGGGTGAAGCTGCCGGAGATCTCGGCGCTGCCGCTGAGCGTCTCGTTCACCTGGGGCGCGGAGACGACCTCGCCGTCGAGCGCGATGGCGAACTGGTTCATCGGCGACTGCTGCTGGGACAGCTTGGAGGTGATCTGCTGGAACTTCTTCGAGCCCTTGTCGGTGAAGTCCATCTGCACGATCCACATGCCGCGCTGCTGGTCGATCGCGGCCTTGGCGCTGTCCACGTCCGTACCGGAGACCTCGGCCGGGCCGAGGACGTACTTGGCGTCGCCCTCGGAGCTGCACGCGATCGTGGTGTCGGTGGGCTTCGCGTTGGCACCGGCCTTCGCACGGCCCGCCTTGGTGGAGCAGTCCAGAGCGGCGAACCGCTTCTGGAGCTCGGCGGTGGCCGGGTCGACCGAGGCCGAGGGGCTCGCGGACGCCTTCGGCGCGCCGGAGGCGCTGGCGCTGGGCGACGTGTCCTTCGTCAGGGCGCCGGTGACCGCGCGGCCCTGGGTGGTGGCGCTGGCCGAGGGGGTGGCCTTCGAACCGGAGGCTGTCTCCTTGTTGCTGGGCGACGCGCTCGGCTTGGCCGAGCCCGATGCCGACGGGCTGGCGGTGTCCGTGGGCGTGGCCTGGCCTGCGGTTACGGTGAGCACGGGCCGGAAGTAGAGCTGGGCGGTCGTACCGACCTGTTCCCGGGCCTGCTTCGAGTTCGTCCCCTTGGGGATGTTGACGATGATGTTGTCCCGGCCCTGGGTCTGGACCTCGGCCTCGGAGACACCCAGACCATTGACACGGCGTTCGATGATGCTGACCGCGGTGTCCATGTTGGTCGGGTTGATCGCGTCGGGCTTGCCGGGCTGGCTCTTCGCCTTGAGCGTGATCGACGTGCCGCCCGCCAGGTCGATACCCAGCCGAGGCGTGGTGTGACCGGACAAGAACATCCCGCCGGCGAGCGCGACCATGGCGATCAGGATCAGAGCCAGGGCACGCCCCGGCCTGCCCTGGCCGCCGGACGGCCCTCGGCCCTTCTTCGGTGCTGCCACCTTCTCGTTTCTCCCTGTCCAACCGCCCCGCGCCGGGTACGCGCCCGAGCGGCCACGAAGTGTTGTGGGGACCTGCCCCCGCAGAAGACCGCACGTTCTGGGGGATGCCGGACGCCGGTGGGCTCACAGCATCCCCCGGGTCGTGACCTACTTCGCGTCGGCCTCGCCGTCGGCCTTGTCCTCGGACTTCTTGTCGGCCTTGGCGTCCTTCGGCTCGACGTCGTCGGCCTTCTTGCCCAGGTCGATCTTGGCGTCGTCCGAGGAGTCCTCGTCCGCGTCGGCCTCGACGGGCTTGTCGGAGCCGGCCGTCTCGGTCAGCGAGGAGGCGTCGTCCGGCACGATCGCGCCGTCGATGTCGTCGCCGTCACCGTGGACGATCCGGTTGTACTCCGCGTCGTCGAGGACGGCGCCGATGGCGTTCTTGCCGTAGATGGCGTGGACGCCGGGTGCGATCTCAAGGACAACCGTGTCGTCGTGCAGCTCCTTGACGGTGGCGTACATGCCCCCGATCGTCCGGACGCCGGTGCCGGGCTGCATCTCGTTGCGCATCTGCGCGGCGGCAGCCTGCTTCTTCTTGGCGGACCGGGTCATCAGGAACATGGCCCCGATGAGCACGATGAAGGGGAGGAGAGTCACGGGATTCACGGGACGAGTTTCCTTCGCACGACCGCGCTGAAATGCGGCCTGATCTACGGGGGTGGGTACGCCGCCCTGTACGGACGGCATCGGCGGAGTCTAAGCGAGTCCGCATCGATGGAACAACGCCCAGCATGGCACCGTGGTTCCAGATCTGGGCCAACCTGTGACGCATCACGCCCCAAAAAGACCCTGTTGTCCCTTTCCGCCATGAGGCGGGGGGACGAGACCCAGATGGGTCCAGGCCGCCGGGGTGGCGACCCGGCCCCTCGGCGTCCTGGCCAGCAGCCCTTCCCGTACCAGGAAGGGCTCCGCGACCTCCTCGACCGTCTCGCGCTCCTCCCCCACAGCCACCGCGAGGGTGGACAGGCCGACCGGGCCGCCGCCGAAAAGCTTCAGCAGTGCGCCGAGCACCGCCCGGTCCAGCCGGTCCAGGCCCCTGGCATCGACCTCGTACACCCCGAGGGCCGCGGCGGCGACGGTGCGGTCGATCCGGCCGTCCGCCTTGACCTGGGCATAGTCGCGGACGCGGCGCAGCAGCCGGTTGGCGATACGGGGCGTGCCGCGGGAGCGGCCGGCGATCTCGGCGGCGCCCTCGGCGTCTATCGCGAGGTCGAGGAGGCGGGCGGAGCGGTGGATGACGCGTTCCAGCTCGGCGGGGGCGTAGAACTCCATGTGGCCGGTGAAACCGAAGCGGTCCCGCAGCGGGGGCGGCAGGAGTCCGGCCCGGGTGGTGGCGCCGACCAGGGTGAAGGGCGGCAGCTCCAGCGGGATGGCGGTGGCGCCGGGCCCCTTGCCGACGATGACATCGACCCGGAAGTCCTCCATCGCCATGTAGAGCATCTCTTCGGCGGGCCGTGACATGCGATGGATCTCGTCGAGGAAGAGAACCTCGCCCTCCTGGAGGGAGGAGAGGATCGCGGCGAGATCGCCCGCGTGCTGGATGGCGGGACCGGAGGTGATCCGGATCGGGGCGCCCATCTCGGCGGCGATGATCATGGAGAGGGTGGTCTTGCCGAGGCCGGGGGCGCCGGAGAGCAGGACGTGGTCGGCGGTGGCGCCGCGGGCGCGGGCCGCCTTCAGGACCAGGTCGAGCTGTTCGCGCACCTTCTCCTGGCCGACGAACTCGTCGAGGTCCTTCGGCCGCAGGGCGGCTTCGACCGCGGTGTCCTCCCCGTCCGCGCCGGCGTCGACGAGGCGCTCGTCGAGCGGCTCGTCGGTGTCGGGTCCGGTCTCGTCCCAGTTCATTCGGTCAGTTCCGCCTCGGTGTTTCGGTGCCGGGCCGTGCGATGCCCGTGCGTCGGGGGTGTCGCGTCGGGTCAGCGTGCGCGGTTGAGGGTCTGCAGTGCGGCGCGCAGCAGCTGCGGTACGGGCGGCTGGGCGCCCTCGGCAAGGGCGGCCTCGGCCTGCGGGGCGACGGCGGAGACCGCTTCGTCGGCCTCACGGGTCGCGTAGCCGAGGCCGATCAGGGCGGCCTGCAGCTGCTCGCGCCAGGAGGAGGAGACGGCGGTGCCGATGCCTTGTCGGCCGATGTGGGCGCCGACGGGCTCGCCGAGCCTGTCCTTCAGTTCGAGGAGGAGCTTCTGCGCGCCCTTCCTACCGATGCCGGGGACAGCGGTGAGCGCCTTCTCGTCGTCGGCGGAGACGGCGAGGCGCAGGGCGTCCGGGCTGTGCACGGCCAGCATCGCCTGGGCGAGCCTCGGGCCGACGCCGCTGGCGGTCTGCAGGAGCTCGAAGACCTGCCGCTGGTCGTCGTCGGCGAAGCCGTAGAGCGTCAGCGAGTCCTCCCGCACGACGAGGGAGGTGGCCAGCCTGGCCTGCTGGCCGATCCGCAGGTCGGCGAGGGTGTGGGGGCTGCACTGGACGGCCATGCCGATGCCACCGACCTCGATCACGGCCGTGGTCGGGGCGAGCGCGGCGACGGGGCCGCTGACGAAGGCGATCATCGGGGGACCTTCCGGACGGGAGCTGCGGGGGTACGGGGAACGCGCGGGGTGCGGGCCGCGGCCGCTGCCGCATGCGCCTGCTGGAGGCGGTTGACGACCGGGGCCCGCCAGATATGGCAGATGGCGAGGGCCAGCGCGTCGGCCGCGTCGGCCGGCTTCGGCGGGGCGTCGAGCCTCAGCAGCCGGGTGACCATGGCCCCGACCTGCGCCTTGTCGGCGCGGCCGCTGCCAGTGACGGCGGCCTTGACTTCACTGGGGGTGTGCAGGGCGACGGGGATGCCGCGGCGGGACGCGCAGAGCATGGCGACCGCACTGGCCTGGGCGGTGCCCATCACCGTACGGACGTTGTGCTGGCTGAACACCCGCTCCACGGCGACGAATTCGGGACGGTACTCGTCGAGCCACTCCTCGATGCCCCGCTCGATGGCGACCAGCCGGTGGCCGAGCTCCGCATCGGCCGGGGAGCGCACGACGCCGACCCCGCGCATCGTCAGGGGGCGGCCCGCGACGCCTTCGACGACGCCGACACCGCACCGGGTCAGCCCCGGGTCCACGCCCAGTACCCGCATGAAGCGCCCCCTCTGCCGATCGGTCAACTGTTCCCGCAGGCTATCGGCTCGCACTGACAATGCGACGGGCCGACGGGGTGTGTCCCCGTCGGCCCGTGCGCAGAGGCTGTGGTGAGTGCGCCTCAGGCGTCGACCTTCTCCATGACCTCGTCCGAGACGTCGAAGTTGGCGAAGACGTTCTGCACGTCGTCGCTGTCCTCCAGCGCGTCGATCAGCTTGAAGATCTTGCGCGCGCCTTCCTCGTCCAGCTCGACCTGCATGGTGGGCAGGAAGTTGGCCTCGGCGGAGTCGTAGTCGATGCCGGCCTGCTGGAGCGCGGTACGGACCGCGACCATGTCGGTGGCCTCGCTGACGACCTCGTAGGACTCACCGAGGTCGTTGACCTCCTCGGCGCCCGCGTCGAGCACCGCACCGAGGACGTCGTCCTCGGTCAGCTCGCCCTTGGGGACGATGACGACGCCCTTGCGGTTGAAGAGGTACGAGACCGAACCCGGGTCGGCCATCGAACCGCCGTTGCGGGTCATCGCGACCCGCACGTCGGAGGCGGCACGGTTGCGGTTGTCGGTGAGGCACTCGATGAGCACCGCGACACCGTTCGGGCCGTAACCCTCGTACATGATCGTCTGGTAGTCGACGCCGCCCGCTTCGAGACCGCCACCGCGCTTGACCGCGGAGTCGATGTTCTTGTTCGGGACGGAGCTCTTCTTGGCCTTCTGGATCGCGTCGACGAGGGTCGGGTTGCCCTCGGGGTCCACACCGCCGGTACGGGCCGCGACCTCGATATTCTTGATCAGCTTCGCGAAGAGCTTGCCGCGCTTGGCGTCAATCACGGCCTTCTTGTGCTTCGTCGTAGCCCATTTAGAGTGGCCGGACATCTGCCTGTCTCCTTCGCGTCACCAATTTCTTAACGAACCCGAGAGATCCTACCGGGATCGAGTCAGCAGACTGCGCGCACCATGTCGACGAAGAACGCGTGAACTCGATGGTCCCCGGTCAGTTCCGGGTGAAATGACGTCGCCAGGGCGTTCCCCTGCCGTACGGCGACGATGTGACCGCCGTGCTCGGCCACGACCTGGGCCTGCGCGCCGACCGACTCCACCCAGGGTGCCCGGATGAAGACGCCCTCGACCGGACCGCCGTCGATTCCGGTGACCTCGACGGCCGCCTCGAAGGACTCGTTCTGCCGCCCGAAGGCGTTACGGCGCACGATCATGTCGATGCCGCCGATGGTCTCCTGGCCCGAGCGCGGGTCGAGGATCTTGTCGGCCAGCAGGATCATTCCCGCGCAGGTGCCGTAGACCGGCATTCCGGCGCGTACCCGCTCGCGCAGCGGTTCCAGCATGCCGAACAGGACGGCCAGCTTGGACATGGTGGTGGACTCGCCGCCGGGGATGACGAGACCGTCGACCTCGGCGAGCTCCTCGGGGCGCCGGACCGGCCTGGCCAGGGCATCAGCCGAGGCCAGGGCGATCAGGTGCTCCCGTACGTCGCCCTGAAGAGCCAGGACTCCGATCACAGGGGTGTCGCTCATCAGTGACTACCAGCCGCGGTTGGCGTAGCGCTCGGTCTCGGGCAGGGTGTCGCAGTTGATGCCGACCATGGCCTCGCCCAGGTTGCGGGAGGCGTCCGCGATGATCTTCGGGTCGTCGTAGAAGGTGGTGGCCTTCACGATGGCGGCGGCACGCTTGGCCGGGTCGCCGGACTTGAAGATGCCGGAGCCGACGAAGACACCCTCGGCGCCCAGCTGGCGCATCAGCGCGGCGTCCGCCGGGGTGGCGACGCCACCCGCGGAGAACAGGACGACGGGCAGCTTGCCGAGCTCGGCAACCTCCTTGACCAGCTCGTACGGGGCGCGGAGCTCCTTGGCCGCGGCGTACAGCTCGTTGTTGTCGTAGCCGCGCAGCCGGGCGATCTCGTTCTTGATCTGGCGCAGGTGGCGGACCGCCTCGACGACGTTGCCGGTGCCGGCCTCGCCCTTCGAGCGGATCATGGCCGCACCCTCGGCGATGCGGCGCAGCGCCTCGCCCAGGTTGGTGGCACCGCAGACGAACGGCGTGGTGAAGGCGAACTTGTCGCTGTGGTTGACCTCGTCGGCCGGGGTGAGGACCTCGGACTCGTCGATGTAGTCGACGCCGAGGGACTGCAGGACCTGGGCCTCGACGAAGTGGCCGATGCGGGACTTCGCCATCACGGGGATGGAGACGGCCTCGATGATCTCTTCGATCATGTTGGGGTCGGACATCCGGGCCACGCCGCCGTCCTTGCGGATGTCGGCGGGCACCCGCTCGAGGGCCATGACGGCCACCGCGCCCGCATCCTCGGCGATCTTCGCCTGCTCGGCGTTGACGACGTCCATGATCACGCCGCCCTTGAGCTGCTCGGCCATGCCGCGCTTGACGCGGGCGGTGCCGGTCGCCGGGGAGTCGGTGGACTGCGGGGTGCTGGGAAGCGTGGACACGGATCGACCTCACTCGGAGAAAAAGATGCTGATAGTGCTCGTTGGTGCTCTGCTGAGCAAACTCCTCGGGACCAGTCCACAGCAAGGGCCAATGGCAGGCCGGTGGATCGTTTTGGCGACGTACGGCCGCTTACGGGGTGAACAGCGCGCCTTGTGCGGACGGGGAGCGGGGCCCCACTCGGCACGAGCGGCAGTCGCGTGCGGGACGAGCAGGGCCCCTGTACGGGGCGCGACGCGGCGGCCGTACAAGGGCCCGATGGCGGCCCGTTCACATGTCAGCTGACCGGGCGGTCCGCCAGCGCGACCGGCGGCTCGTCGTCCATCTCGAAGGCCAGGGGGAACGGCGCGTGCCCGGCAAGCCGGAACCAGCGCACCGTGCGGTGCCTACGCAGGGCACGCGCCGCGCGCACCGCGTCGTTGTGGAACCGCCGCGCCATCGGGACCCGGCGCACGGCCGCGGCCAGCTCGGACGCGGCCTCCTCGCCGCCAGGGATCTCCTTCACGGCCTCCACCTGGGCCGGCTCGCCGAACACCGCTCGCAGTGCGGTGCTGAGCTCGCTCTCCGCGACCTCGCGGTGCTCCTCCTCCGACTGCCGGGCCGCGTGCGCGGCCTCGTACAGCACGATGGACGCGGCCGGGTCGAGGACACCGGACGTGGCCAGTTCCTGAGTGACCGAGGCGCGGCGCAGCAGTTGTGCGTCGAGGGCGGCGCGGGCGGCGTCGATCCGCGTGTGCAGCCGGTCCAGCCGTCCGGCGGTCCAGCTGAGGTACAGGCCGATCGCGACGAGCGCGACGGCGATCCAGATGAGGGTTTCGGTCACGGGCCGCAAGGCTACCGTCGGGCGCGCGCTGCCCGGCCCTCCGGCCCGCGCACCGGCCCGGGACGGCGGCGCCGGCCCACGGTCCTCGATCGCGCCGGACAGGCCTGGCACGGACGGGCCCGGGGTGCACGGCCCTGAGGTGCACAGGCCTGTGGTCTACGGCCCGGAGCCGGACCACCCCGAGCAGGACCACATGAAGCCCGGACCACCCCGAGCAGGACCACGTGAAACCCGGACCGCACCAGCCCGACCATCCGGCCTCAGGGGCGGGCCAGCCCGAACCGGGCCCGCAGCCCAGTGCGTTCGTCCGTCGCCACCGATGCGGCCCCGTCCGTCACCGTCTCGTACACCGCGAAGATGTCCGCCCCCACCGTCGACCAGTCGAACCGCCGCACATGCGCGCTGCCCCGCTTGCTCAGCTCCGCACGCCGCTCAGGATCGCCGAGCAGCCGGATCGCCGCCTTCGCCAGCGCATCCGCGTCCTCATTGGCGAACAACTCGCCCGCCGCCCCCAGGTCCAGCACCTGTGCGAACGCGTCCAGATCGCTGGCGAGGACCGGTGCGCCCGCCGACATGGCCTCGACCAGAATGATCCCGAAGCTCTCGCCGCCCGTGTTGGGGGCCACGTACACATCGACACTGCGCAGCAGCCGTGCCTTGTCCTCGTCGCTCACCATGCCGAGGAATTCGACGCGCTCGCGCATCTCCGCGGGCAGCGAGGCGACAGCCTCCTCCTCGTCGCCCCGGCCCGCCACCAGCAGCCTGGCGTCCGGGCGGGCGGCGAGGATCGCGGGCAGTGCCCTCATCAGGACGGGCAGGCCCTTGCGCGGCTCGTCGATGCGCCCGATGAAGCCGATCGTCCCGCCCTGCCATTCGGGCTTGGGCTCGACCTTGTCGAAGAAGCCGACATCGACCCCGTTCGGAATGACCACCGCGTCACCGCCGAGGTGCTCGACCAGGGTCCGGCGCGCGTACTCGCTCACTGCGATGCGCGCGCTGATCTTCTCCAGCGCGGGCTGCAGGATCGGGTACGCGGCGATCATCGCCCGGGAACGCGGGTTGGAGGTGTGGAACGTGGCGACGATCGGCCCCTGCGCGGCCCAGCAGGCGAGCAGCCCCAGCGACGGCGAGGTCGGCTCATGGATGTGGATCACGTCGAAGGTGCCGTCGTGCAGCCAGCGGCGCACCCGCGCCGCGGAAAGGAATCCGAAGTTCAGCCGGGCGACGGAGCCGTTGTACGGGACGGGCACGGCCCGGCCAGCCGACACCACGTACGGCGGCAGCGGCGTCTCGTCGTCGGCGGGGGCCAGTACCGACACCTGGTGGCCGAGGCGGATCAGGTGCTCGGCCAGGTCGCGGATGTGGAACTGCACACCGCCCGGTACGTCCCAGGAGTACGGGCAGACGATGCCGATCTTCATGGCTTCTCCCCTCGGGGTTCGAGGTCGGCGAGCCAGAGCCGCTGCAGCATGTGCCAGTCCTCCGGGTGCTCCGCGATTCCGGTGGCGAAGGCATCGGCCAGCGCCTGTGTCATCACAGAAGTCTTCTCGGTGCGCGTACCTGACTCGGGTACCTCGACGGCCGGGTGGATCCGCGCCTTCATCACCGGAGTCCCGTCGTACCAGAGAGTCACGGGCAGCAGCAGCGCACCGGTCTGCTGGGCCAGCAGCGCGGGCCCGGCGGGCATCCGTGCCGTGTCGCCGAAGAGCGTCACCTCGACGCCGGATGCGGAGAGATCGCGGTCGGAGACCAGACAGACCAGACCGCCGTCGCGCAGCCGCCGTGCCAGGGTGCCGAAGGCGGACCCGCCGGTGTGCGGCAGGACCTCCATGCCGAGGCCCTCGCGGTAGGCGACGAACCGGTCGTACAGCGACTCGGGCCTCAGCCGCTCGGCGACCGTGGTGAACGGCACCTTCAGATCGGTGGTGACCCAGGCCCCGGCCAGGTCCCAGTTGGCCAGGTGCGGCAGGGCGAGGATCACACCGCGTCCGGCGTCGAGACCGCCGGTCAGCCTGTGGGCGTCCGTCACGTCTATGCCGGCGCTGATCCGCTCCGGGCTCCACATCGGCAGCCGGAACGACTCCATCCAGTAGCGCATGTACGAGCGCATCCCGGCCCTGGAGAGCTCGGCGAGGCGGTCCGGGCTCGCGTCCGGCACCACCCTCGCCAGATTCGCCTCCAGCCGCAGCACACTCTTGCCGCGCCGCTTCCAGACCTGGTCGGCGAGGGTACGGAAGAGGGCCCGCGCGACCGGTTCGGGGAGCTTCTTGACCGCACCCCAGCCGAGCCCGTACAGGCCGTCGGTCAGCCGTTCCTTCAGCCCCGGCTTCGACTCCCCCTGGGCGCCGCTCACTGTGCGGCCTCGCTCCCCCGGTCCGCCGCCGCGGCGGCCGCGTCGGCCTCCGCGGACTCGCGGCGCACGGTCACCACCCGCTGCACGAGCGTCACGAGACTGCCGACGGCGACGATCCACAGCGCGATCGGCAGCAGGATGTCGATCCCGGGCACACCGAACGTGTGGAGCCCGGCCAGCCCGGCCGCCACCAGCGAGATCACCAGCCGCTCGGCACGCTCGACCAGACCGTTGACCGCGACCGGTAGGCCGATCGATTCGCCGCGGGCCTTCGTGTACGAGACCACCTGGCCGCTCGCCAGGCAGAAGATCGCCACGGCGCACAGCACGTTGTCGTCACCGTTGCCCGCGTACCAGAGCGCGAACCCGCCGAAGATGGCCCCGTCGGCGACCCGGTCCAGGGTCGAGTCCAGGAACGCGCCCCAGCGGCTGGAGATACCGGCCTGCCGGGCCATGTTCCCGTCGACGAGGTCGGAGAAGACGAAGATCGTAATGACGATCGTGCCCCAGAAGAACTCCCCCATGGGGAAGAAGACCAGCGCACCTGCCATCACGCCGGCCGTACCGATGAGCGTGACCGCGTCAGGACTCACGCCGAGACGGAGCAGCAGTGCGGCGAACGGTGTGAGGACACGCGTAAAAAATGCACGCGCGTACTTGTTCAGCATGGCCTTCCCGAGGGGTCGGTGGGCCGCGCGGCCCTGTCGGCCACCGGCGGGCCCATCGTAGTCACCAGTGCAGAGGTCCATCCTCCGGGCACCCGTCCAGGTGCGTTGGCGTACGACGTATGGACGCAACCCGGCCTGAGTGGAAAGCTCGAATTACCGCGGGCGTCGCCGAAGCCGCCGCGGCGGCTCCCCCGTGCCCGCGCCCCTCATCCCCCCAACGCGCCAGGCAAGCTCCCCGCACAGCGCACTCCACCGGGAGGCACATCATGGGCGACAAGGCACACGCACACACCGGGGCCGCCGGCAGAGCAGCGACGGCCCACCGGCCCTCCTCCATACGGAATGTGGTGCTGGTCGGCCACAGCGGTTCAGGCAAGACCACCCTCGTCGAAGCCCTCGCACAGACCGCCGGAGCGGTCAACCGGGCCGGCCGGGTCGAAGACGGCGGGACGATCTCCGACTACGACGAGATCGAACACCGCCAGCAGCGCTCCGTACAGCTCTCCGTGGTCCCCGTCGAATGGGACGGGTACAAGATCAATTTGCTGGACACCCCCGGATACGCCGACTTCGTCGGGGAACTCAGGGCCGGTCTGCGGGCAGCGGACGCGGCCCTCTTCGTTGTCTCGGCGGCCCAGGAGGCCGACGCCGTGGCGGGCACCACCCGCGCAGTGTGGGAGGAGTGTGCCGCCGTCGGCATGCCACGCGCGATCGTCGTCACCCACCTCGACACCGCGCGCACCTCCTTCGACGGGATGACCCGGGTCTGCGGGGAGATCTTCGGCGGCGACGACCCCGACGCCGTACTGCCGCTCTATCTCCCGGTGCTCGGCCCCGAGGGCCCGGACGGGCACGCCCCGCTGACCGGACTCACCGGACTCCTCTCGCAGCGGATCTTCGACTACTCCTCCGGCGAGCGGAAGGAGACCCCGCCGGCCGACGACCAGCAGACACCGCTCCAGGACGCCCGCAGCCGGCTGATCGAAGGGATCATCGCCGAGAGCGAGGACGAGACCCTGATGGACCGCTACCTCGGCGGCGAGGACATCGACATCAAGACCCTCATCGACGACCTGGAGCGCGCCGTCGCCCGTGGTTCCTTCCACCCCGTCCTCACCGCGGCACCCGCCGCCGACGGCGCCCGCCAGGGCATCGGCACCGTCGAACTCCTCGATCTGATCACCGGCGGCTTCCCGACCCCGCTGGAGCGGCCGCTGCCCGCCGTCACCACCCCGCAGGGCGCCCTGCGTCCCGCCCCGGCCTGCGACCCCGGAGGACCGCTGGTCGCCGAGGTGGTCAAGACGGCCTCCGACCCGTACGTCGGACGCGTCTCACTCGTCCGCGTCTTTTCCGGCACCCTCCGCCCCGACGAAACCGTCCATGTCCTCGGCCACGGCCTCACCGACCCCGGCCACGAACCCCGTCCCTTCCATGACGCGGAGATCCGGGTCGGTGCTCTCTCCGCCCCGTTCGGCAAGCAGCAGCGCGCTCTGACCAGCTGCATCGCCGGAGATCTGGCCTGCGTCGCCAAACTGGGCAGCGCCGAGACCGGGGACACCCTCTCGGCGCCGGAGGATCCGCTGCTGATGGAGCCCTGGAGCATGCCCGACCCGCTGCTGCCGCTCGCCATCGAGGCACACAGCAAGGCGGACGAGGACAAGCTCTCCCAGGGGCTCGCACGGCTCGTCGCCGAAGACCCGACCATGCGCCTCGAACAGAACCAGGACACGCATCAGGTCGTCCTGTGGTGCCTCGGCGAAGCCCATCAGGACGTGGCCCTGGACCGGCTGCGCACCCGATACGGGGTCCAGGTCGACTCCGTACCGCACAGGGTGCCCCTGCGCGAGACGTTCGCCGGCCCGTCGACCGGCCGCGGCCGGCACGTCAAACAGTCCGGAGGCCACGGCCAGTACGCCATCTGCGAGATCGACGTGGAGCCGCTGCCCCCCGGTTCGGGCATCGAATTCGTCGACAAGGTGGTCGGCGGAGCGGTACCGCGCCAGTTCATCCCGTCCGTGGAGAAGGGGGTACGCGCCCAGGCCGCCCGCGGAGTGGCGGCCGGCCATCCCCTCGTCGACGTCCGGATCACCCTGCGGGACGGGAAGGCGCACTCCGTGGACTCGTCCGATGCCGCGTTCCAGGCGGCGGGCGCACTGGCGCTGCGGGAAGCGGCCGCGGACACCCGTATCCAGCTCCTCGAACCCGTCTCCGAGGTCCAGGTCCTGATCCCCGACGACTTTGTGGGACCGGTGATGAGCGATCTGTCGGGGCGGCGCGGGCGCGTGGTCGGCACCGAGCAGTCGGGACCGGGACGCACCCTCGTACGGGCCGAAGTGCCGGAGCTGGAGATCGGCCGGTACGCGGTCGACCTGCGCTCCCTGTCGCACGGCACCGGCCGCTTCGACCGGTCGTACGCCCGGCACGAAGCGATGCCGCCACAGCTCGCGGACCGCATCCGCGAAGAGCAGGAAAAAGCCTCAAACGGTACATAACCGACAGCGCTGCCCGTCCTTGTCCACAAGGGCGGGCAGCCTATGGATCCGGACGATACGCTGTGGTCCCAGCTCAGAAGGTGTGCCGGGCACGGCAGTTGGGAAACAGCCGCGGGAGCAGATCTTTGGCGGCAAGTGGGGGCGACAGTGGCCAACGGCGGATTCGATTTCTCTCCCGGAGCGCAGATCCCGCTCCAGGGTGCGGCCGGACAGGCGGTGGCGACGAACGCCCTGGCCTCCGCCGCATACCGCGACAGCCCGGTGGAAGACATCCTCAAGGCCGACAGCGAGTGGCACAAGTCCAAGATCGAGGAGGGCCGGTCCAAGCTCTTCAAGAGTAAATACTTCGCCCCCAACCTCGGCGAGGCCTTCTCCCGCGCCGTCCAGGAACGCATGCTGGGCGGCGCCCGCAAGGCCCTCATCCAGTCATTCGGCACGGACCCGCAGACCGTCGTCGAGCACTGCCTGTCCGCGACCCGGCTCCGCAAGGCCCGGGACACCAAACTTACCCTGGTCACCCTGCTCTTCGGCTTCCTCTTCCTGCCCGGACTGCTCCTGTGGGTCCTCGCGTTCCGTCTCCGCGACGGCCTGGGCGCGACCAAGGACAAGGCCCTCAGCGCCCTCGGCATCGCCCTGCTCCCCCTCATCGGCATCGTGGCCCTGTTCTTCCTGATCAAACTGCCGGCCACCGGACTCCTTGCGCTGTACCTGCGCGCCATGATCGTCGCCCCCGTCATCGGCTGGCTGATCGCCAAACGGATCGCCGAGACGTCCGCCAAGGACATGCGCGCCCGCTGGGAAGGGCTGCTCACCGGCGGCGGTGTCATCGCCAAGATCCCCGAGGCCGTACCGAAGAACCCGAACGAGACCGCCCGCGAGGCGCTCCGCCAGGGCCTGGAGAAGCTGGCGGCCGAGCAGCAGTCCAACTCCGTCTTCTATGCCGGCCCCAAGGGCATCCTCGGCATGGGAACCCGCTGGGGCAGCTGGCAGCTCGCCGAGGAGCTCGTCTCCAAGGAACCCGGCAAGGAATTCCACCAGTTCCGCAGCTGGGACCTCATACGCGTCATCCATGACCAGCTCAAGATGCTGGAACGCGGACCACTGCACACCGGCGGCTTCCCCACCCCGTCGGTCACGCACTGGATCGTCTCGCCCGTCGGCGAGAACGCCGACGAGGTCACCCGCCCGGACGGCGAGGACGTCGCCACCTTCCAGATCAAGCCGCACGAGATACAGCGGATCTGCAACCACCAGCAGTTCGGCAGCGGTGACCGGCATTACCTGGGCGTCCAGTTCACCCTCTGGGACGGTCAGCTGGTGATCACCATGATGATCACTGTCACGGTGCTCCACGAAACGCTGCGGATCGAGGTCACCGGGCACGCCCTGGGCCCCGTCCACTCGCTCTTCACGAGCAAGCCGAAAGCCAAGGAGAAGACGGTCAACAAGACGGTCAGGTTCTGGGAGACCCGCAAGATCACGCTCCCGCTGGTGGAGTCCAAGGAGGTCGTCCGCCTGGCCCTGCGCGCCCCCTTCACCTGGTATCCGCCACTGCTCGACTACCTGGGCGGCAAGATCACCCTCCCGGAGCCGTTCGGCGTGCGCCACGCCTGGGCCGAGAAGCCGTGGCGCCATCGCTTCATGGCGGACGACGCGATCCGCGCCGCCACCCCGGTCCTGCGGGCCGTGCACACCGCGGCGCTCCGCGTCCTCGACGAGAACGGCGTCGACACGGAGCGTTTCGACAACCGCTCCATGATTCTCAGCGGATTCGTGCAGGACCCGACGCCGAAGAAGGCCGACGTGTACGACGCATAGAGACGCACCGGATACGTGTGTGGGGCGCCCCGGACCACTCCGGGGCGCCCCACACACGTACGGCTCGACTCAGCCCGCGGGCCAGGCGTCCGCCAGCATTTTCCGGGTGTCGGCCAGCAGCTGCGGCAGCACCTTCGTATGTCCCACCACCGGCATGAAGTTCGTGTCGCCACCCCAGCGCGGCACCAGGTGCTGATGCAGATGGGCAGCGATGCCCGCGCCCGCCACCGCTCCCTGGTTCATCCCGATGTTGAAGCCGTGCGCCCCCGAGGCCGTCCGCAGCGCCGACATCGCGCGCTTGGTGAAGTCGGCCAGCTCGAGCGTCTCCGGACCGTCCAGCTCCGTGTAGTCGGCGACATGCCGGTACGGCACCACCATGAGGTGGCCGCCGTTGTACGGATACAGGTTGAGCACGGCATAGACCTTCTCGCCGCGCGCCACGACGAGTCCGTCCTCGTCCGATTTCGCCGGGATCGCACAGAACGGACAGCCGTCGCCGGCCTCGGGGCCGGTCGGCTTGTTCTCACCCTGGATGTACGCCATCCGGTGAGGCGTCCACAGGCGCTGGAACGCGTCGGGCGTTCCCACTCCGATCTGCTGCTCCGGCTCAGTCGTCATGCCGATCAGCATATTGCTTCACTCCCGCCGAGCGTGTCGCCGGGGCCGCACCGGCCGGCGGACAGCGATGCTGAGGCGATGAGCGACCGGCCCACGGACTCCACCCCCCTGCGGTTCAGCCGCTGGGAGCAGCACACGGAAGTACCGCTCTTCATCGCGTCGCTGGTCTTCCTCATCGGGTACGCGGGCCGGGTCCTCGCCCCCCACGACGCCCAGCCCTGGCGCGGCCTCGCCCTGATCCTGGTCTGTTCCACCTGGCTGCTCTTCGCGGTGGACTACGTCGTACGGATCCGGCTCAGCGGCCAGGGCCTGCGGTTCCTGCGCATCCACTGGCTGGACACGGTGGTGCTGGTCCTTCCACTGCTGCGGCCGCTGCGCCTGATCCGGCTCTACACGGCCCTCCAGCGGCGAAGGGAGCAGCCACGGCTGAGTCTGTACGCCCGGGTGATCGCCTACGCCGGTATGACCGCCCTGCTGCTCGGATTCTCGGCCGCGCTGGCCGTGTACCACCAGGAGCACGACGCTCCGGGCGCCACGATCCGTACGTTCGGCGACGCGGTGTGGTGGGCGTGCGAGACGCTCACCACAGTGGGGTACGGCGACGCGGTCCCGGTCACGCCGGGCGGCAGGACCGTCGCCACGGGGCTGATGGTCTGCGGTCTGGCGCTGCTGGGGGCAGTGACGGGTTCGTTCTCGTCATGGCTGGTGCAGGTGTTCACCCGGGAGGACGAGAAGGGGCCCACGCAGAGCGGCTAGCGCTGCGTGGACCCCTGGAGCCCCGGTCGGCCGGTCAGACCTGGACGCGGTCCTCGACGGCCTTCTGGATCTTGGCGATGGCCTCGTCGACCGGGATGCCGTTCTCCTGCGATCCGTCGCGGTAGCGGAAGGAGACGGCACCGTTGGCCATGTCCTCGTCGCCCGCGATGATCATGAAGGGAACCTTGGCCTTCTGCTGGTTGCGGATCTTCTTCTGCATGCGGTCGGACGAGGCGTCCACCTCGACCCGCAGCCCCTTCTTCCTGGCCGCCGCCGCGAACTCCTGGAGGTACGGGATGTGCGCGTCGCCGATCGGGATGCCGACCGCCTGGACCGGGGCCAGCCACACCGGGAATGCACCCGCGTAGTGCTCCAGCAGCACGGCGAAGAACCGCTCGATGGAGCCGAACAGAGCCCGGTGGATCATGACCGGGCGCTGCTTGGTCCCGTCGGGGCCGGTGTACTCCAGGTCGAAGCGCTCCGGCAGATTGAAGTCGAGCTGCACGGTCGACATCTGCCAGGTGCGGCCGATGGCGTCCTTGCACTGGACCGAGATCTTCGGGCCGTAGAACGCGGCGCCCCCCGGGTCGGGGACCAGGGGAAGGCCCTGCTTCTCGGCCACCTGGCGCAGCGTCTCGGTGGCCTCGTCCCAGATCTCGTCCGAGCCGACGAACTTCTCCGGGTCCTTGGTGGAGAGCTCCAGGTAGAAGTCGGTCAGACCGTAGTCGCGCAGCAGGTTCAGGACGAAGGTGAGCGTCTTGTCGAGCTCCTCCGCCATCTGCTCCTTGGTGCAGTAGATGTGCGCGTCGTCCTGCGTGAAGCCGCGCGAGCGGGTCAGGCCATGCACCACACCCGACTTCTCGTAGCGGTACACCGTGCCGAACTCGAAGAGACGCAGCGGCAGTTCACGGTAGGAGCGGCCGCGGGCGTCGAAAATCAGGTTGTGCATGGGGCAGTTCATCGGCTTGAGGTAGTAGTCCACCCCGTCGTCGAGCTGCATGGGCGGGTACATGCCTTCGGCGTACCAGTCCAGGTGGCCGGACTTCTCGAAGAGCTTGCCCTTGGTGGCGTGCGGCGAGTAGACGAACTCGTAGCCCTCTTCCTCGTGCCGCTTGCGCGAGTAGTCCTCCATCGCCCGGCGGATGATGCCGCCCTTGGGGTGGAAGACGGCGAGGCCGGGGCCGATCTCGTCGGGGAAGGAGAAGAGGTCCAGCTCGTTGCCGAGCTTGCGGTGGTCGCGCTTGGCGGCCTCCTCCAGGAACTCCAGGTGCGCCTTGAGCTCGTCCTTGGTGGGCCAGGCGGTGCCGTAGATGCGCTGCAGCATCGGGTTCTTCTCGCTGCCCCGCCAGTACGCCGCGGCGTTCCGCATCAGCTTGAACGCCGGGATGTTCCGGGTGGTCGGCAGGTGCGGACCCCGGCAGAGGTCCTTCCAGCACAGGTCACCGGTCTTGGCGTCCAGGTTGTCGTAGATGGTCAGCTCGCCGCCGCCCACCTCGACATCCGCGCCGTCGTCCGTGGAGGCGGCACCCTTGATGCCGATGAGCTCCAGCTTGTACGGCTCGTCGGCCAGCTCCTCGCGGGCGGCCTCGTCGGTGACGACCCGGCGGGAGAACCGCTGTCCCCGCTTCTGGATCTCCTGCATCTTCTTCTCGATGGCCTTGAGGTCCTCGGGCGTGAACGGCTTCTCGACGTCGAAGTCGTAGTAGAAGCCGTCCTTGACCGGCGGGCCGATGCCGAGCTTGGCCTCGGGGAAGAGCTCCTGCACGGCCTGCGCCATGACATGCGCGGTGGAGTGCCGGAGGATGTTCAGGCCGTCCTCGGAGGAGATCTCGACGGGCTCGACGACCTCGCCGTCGGCGACGGCGTACGCGAGGTCCTTCAGCTCACCGGCGACCCGGGCGGCAATGACGGTGCGCTCGCCGGGGAAGAGCTCGGCAGCCGTAGTGCCCGTCGTCACCACGCGCTCTTCCCGCTCGGAATCGCGTTGGATGATCACACGGACGTCTGACACCGGTCTCTCCTGACTGAAGGGGGTGCGCGCCCTGTTCCACTGCGCACGCAAGACGAATCGTACCGAGCCGACGGCCCCCTTTGCGAAAGGGTTCGCTCCGGCCGCTCGCCTGCCCGGCACGGTGCGCCTATTCGCCCGTGCAGGCCTCCTCGAAGAAGTCGAGGTTCTCCTGGAGCGACTTCATCAGCCGGTCCCGTTCCGCCTCGTCGACCTGTACGGGTACCACCTGAGAGGCCCGGGTCAGCCGCCGGAAGCCGTCCCGGCTCTCCAGCCGCCCCTCCACCCGGATCGGCAGCCCGACGAGATGGGCGTGGCCGGCGATCCGGTACGCCTCCTCGTCGAGCTCCAGCCGTACGTGCGGGACCTCGGCGCCCGCCAGGACCCGCAGCCGTACGATGCCGGCGCCGCGCGGTCCCGAGCGGCGCATCCGGACCACGGCCCCGGTGATCCGTACGGTGACGGCCGGTTCGTCCTCGATGTAGCGAGCGCCCGCCAGCCGCAGGGCGGGCAGGTCGCCGGGTGAGAACTCGACCGGTTCGGGGCGGGCGGGGCAGCCTTCGGGCGTTCCCGCGGCGGGTGCCCAGGCGAGGGAGATCCTCGTCCCTTCCGAGCCACGGACCAGGGCGATGACGGCCTGGGTCAGCTCCCGGCTGACACCGGCCTCGACGGCGCCGTCGAAGGCTTCCATGCCCCCGGTGGCGCGCTGGAAGTCGATGGCTTCGCGGGTGGCGTACAGGGCGTGGTACAGCCGCACGGAGACGGCGCGACCCGGTTCGACGGGGAGATACGCGGTGAGGTCACGGCCGCCCGGCGAGGGTCCGACGAGGATGCCTTCGAGCGCGGCGAGGGCCCTGCGGCGGTGGCGTGCACCGTGGAAGCCGGTGCGCCCCCGCACGGCGAGCGCCCCGGCGAGAAGGATCTGCCGGGCCGCGGCGCGCAGCTGTTCGGCACCGCTCCAGCTGGCCGCCCCGGCGGCGCCCGCGGCGCCGGCCGCACCGTCGGGGACATCGCGCCACCAGCGGATCTCGTCGCTGGGCACGGCGAGGGAGACCAGGACGTCGCGGGCGGAGGGTGCTGCGCTGCGGGCGAGCGCGGTGAGCGCCTCGGCGAGGAGGTCCTCGCTGTCGGGGAAGGCCGTGGTGTCGGGTACCAGGAGGCTCGTACCGCCGCCGGAAGGTGCCACGGTTCCCGGCGGGGTCCATCGGCTGTAGCGTCCGGCCGCGCCGCCACGGCGGCGCCAGCCGTGCCGGTCCAGCAGGGCGCCGAGGACCGCGGGGTCGACGCGGGCGGGATCGGGGATGTCCCCCACGGGCGGCAGCACCGTGGGCCAGTGGCCCACGGTCTCGCTGGGGTGTGGTCGCGTGCCCGACGGCATCACTGCGTCGGCGGGCTCGTCCATCGGCCGGTGCATCAGGGTCTCCCTCCCGCCCCGACCCGCGTCATGATCTCGCAGAGCGCGCGGTCGTCGAATATGCGCGTGGTCGGGATCCGCACAGTGGTCCTGTGCCGGCCTGTCACCGCATGGCCGGCCAGGTTGGTCCAGTAGCAGCAGTGCCGCAGGTCCAGCCTGTCGTGGCCGGCCCGCAGCCAGTCGTCCTGGCTGCGGGGCACAACCATCACGACCAGGATCTTGTGAACCGACACGGGCGTCCGGGCGAGCTTCACGAGGTGGGCGTTGTCCAGCGTGAAGGCGAACGTCGGTCCGGTCGGGTGCGGCGGTATCTGATAGGTGCATTTCAGCTGCACCTTTATGGTCACCTCGTCGTCGACGAGGTGACCGGGGGCGCCGTGGCTGACATGCCAGTCGATGCCGTTGTCGGGGAAAGGCTGCGACAGGGAGCACCCCGCCGCGGCCGCGACCGCGTGCAAGTAGCCCACCTGGAGGGTCTCCATGCAGGCGGTGGTGGCTAGTGTGCCGCGCAGCGGAGCGATCTGCTGGGGCAACAGCCCTCCCCCGTAGCCTTCGGCACGGGAGGGGCCCCCTGATTCGGGCTGCGCGAGCGCCATGGCTCCGTATGCCTTCCGGGCTGTGCCGTTCGGTTTGTTCGGTTGGTGAGTGGTCGGGGCAACTTCCGCGCCCCTCACCTGTGTTGTCACCGCACGGAGCGGCCCGCAAACGGCGTATCAGGCAAAGGGCCCGGGTATCACCGAATCGGGCAGGGGAATCACGCCATCTGCCGGTCGGGCACGAGGAGTTCGGGGATGACTCACTGGTATGAAGGGCCACTGGCCGCTTTTGACACCGAGACAACGGGAGTCGACGTCGAGGAGGACCGCATCGTTTCGGCCGCCCTCGTCGTCCAGGACACGGCGGGCGGACGCATGCGCGTCACCCGCTGGCTGGTGAATCCGGGGGTGCCGGTGCCCGTGGGGGCCACCGAGATCCACGGTCTGACCGACGACCACCTCCAGCGCAACGGCCGGTGGCCGGCGCCGGTGGTGGAGGAGATAGCCAGGGCACTGGCCGAGCAGTGCGCGGCCGGACGCCCTCTCGTCGTGATGAACGCGCCGTTCGATCTGACGCTGCTGGACCGGGAGCTGAAGCGGCACCGGGCGTCGTCGCTGGCCGGGTATCTGGAGAACACGCCGCTGTGCGTGCTGGATCCGCGAGTGCTGGACAAGCATCTGGACCGCTACCGCAAGGGCCGGCGCACGCTCACCGATCTCTGTGCGCTGTACGAGGTAGTGCTGGACGGCGCCCATGACGCGGCGGCCGATGCGGCGGCGTCGCTGGAACTGGTGCGGGCGGTGGGGCGGCGCTTCTCGTCGCGTCTGGAGCGGTTGTCCCCGGCGGAGCTGCATGCCTTGCAGGCAGTCTGGCATGCGGCGCAGGCGCGCGGGCTGCAGGCCTGGTTCGCGAAGAGCGGTACGCCGGAGGCGGTGGATCCGGCGTGGCCGTTGCGTCCGGAACTCCCGGCGGCGGCATGATCGCGGACCGGCGGAAGCCGGTCCCGTGATCGTGATCCGGACATGCAGAGGCCGGTCCGTCGATGGTGCTGACGGACCGGCCTCTCCCGGGGTGGGCGATACTGGTTTCGAACCAGTGACCTCTTCGGTGTGAACGAAGCGCTCTCCCACTGAGCTAATCGCCCGGGAACGCACTGAACCATACAGGGCTCGGCGGGTGTGGTTCAAACTCCTTCAAGACGGGCCGCCAGTCCGCGGCGCCCGGCCCGCATCATCAGCGCGTGGTTCGCCCGGAACACCGCACGTCCCGGCACCGCGAGCAGCCGCATCATCGTCCGGCGCACCTCGACCTCCTGCTCGTACGTGGCTCGGGCGCCGGTGCCGTGTGCGGTGACGGTCCAGCGGGCCCAGCCGTCGAGGTCGCCACCGAGGGTCACTTCCAGCACTCCGGCCGCCGGGTCGCGGCGGCTCTCGCGGACGGTCATGACGAGGTCGTACGGGAGGAAGGAGCGGATCCGCATGGTCCCGGTGGCGTCGTCGACCGTGGCGACCTCGCGGATCTGCGGCCACCATCGCGGGTACTCCTCGGCGCGTTCGAGGACTCCATACACGACAGCGGGTGGGGCGGATACATCCCAGACACTCACAAAACGGTAGTGACTCCAGTCCATGGGTCCCAGTCTGCGCATACTCAGTCCGGCAACTGAGTACGCGAGCGCATGTCCGGACCTGTGGGCCGCGCCACACTCCCGCTTATGGAACATGTGCCGCCGCCCGCCGAGGAATTGGCGCTCCTCGACCGTGAACTGGCCCGGCTGGACGCCCGCCGGATACAGCTGCTGACCCGTCGTGCCTGGCTGCTGAGTGTTCTGCAGCCGGCGGCCGCGCCTCCCGCCGCACCGCCAGGACGGCCGGCCCCGGCCCCGTTCGCACTCCCCTTCCCCTCGGCGGCCCCGGTGCCGCCGCGCAGCGCGCAGAATGTGCTGCTGACCCTGGGCGGTCTGCTGCTGACGATCGCGGCGATCGCGTTCACCCTGGTCAGCTGGGGTCAGATGGGGATCGGCGGCCGCTCAGCGGTACTCGCTCTGGTGACGGTCGCCGCGCTGGCCGCGCCCCCCGTGCTGCTGCGCCGTGGGCTGTCGTCGACGGCCGAGTCGCTGGGCGCGCTCGCGCTGGTGCTGATGGTGCTGGATGCCTATGCACTGCACCGGGTGGCGGCGCCGGACACCGGCGGTCTCGGGTTCGCCTCGGCCGCATCGGCGGTGCTGGCCGTTCTGTGGGCGGCGTACGGTCTGGCGCTCGGCAAGCTGCGTCTGCCGCTGCCGATGGCCGTGGTGAGCGTGCAGTTCACGCTGGTGCTGTGGGCCTGGGCGGTGGGTGCGCAGGCATCGGTCTTCGGTGGGGCGATGCTGCTGACGGCGGCGCTGGACTGTGCGATCGCCCTGTGGGGCAAGGGCGTTGCGGTGCGGGTGACCGCGGCCGTCGGTGGATGTCTGACAGGGTCGGCCGGGCTGCTGGTGGCTCTGGTGCTGTCGGTGACGGCCGATGCGCCGCGGGCGGCGGTGGCGCCCGCGGCGCTGTTGCTGGCGGGGGCGGCGGTCGCGCTGTTCGGGGTGTGGCGGGCGCCGAAGGAGTTCGCGGTGGCCGGTGGGCTGCTGGCCGGGCTTGCCGTCGTGGCCGGGGTGGGCGGTGTGCTGCGTGCGGGGGCTGCTCAGGACTGGTCGGTTCCGGTGTATCTGCTGTGCGCTCTCGTGCTGTTGGCGGCGGTACGGGCTCCGCTGCCGCGACCGGCGGGGCAGGGAGTGCTGTGGGCGTCGGGGGTGGTGGTCGCGGGGTCGGTGCTGGCCGCGGCGCCTGCAGTCGGGATGACGCTGGTGGGTCCGGTGTCGCGGGTGACCGCGGTGTGGCCGGGTGCACCGGCGGGCCGTGCTCGCGGTGCACTGGGGCTGGAGGACATGGAGTGGTCGCAGCTCTCCACCGCGCCGGTGCTGCTGTTGGTGGTGGCCGGTCTGGCGGGAGCGGCGTACCGCTGGTGGACGTGGTGTGTGCGGACGGCCGGGGCGGTGGTCTCCCCCGGTGCGACATGGCGGGGTGCGGCGGGTGCGAGTGCGCTGGTGCTCGGCTGGACAGGGCTGCTGGTGCTGCCGGTTGCGCTGGACACCCCGTACGCGGTGGCGGTGACGGTGCATTCGGTGCTGGTCGCGGCGCTCCTCGCCGTGGCAGTACGGGGGGTGCGCCGCGGCGGGGACCCTGTCGCGTCGGCCGCGCTGGTGTGCGCTGTGGTCGGGGCGGTGAGTGCGGGGGTGCTGTCGCTGGCCGTGGAGCCCGCCACGTATGCGGTGTTCGGGGCGCTGCTGGTGCTGTTCGGGGCGGCGGCGGTGGGGACGCGTACCGATGCGGCGCCGGCGATCCGGGTGAGGCAGGCGGTGCCGGCGTGTGCGGCCGTGGTGTGCGCGATGGTGCTTGCCGGTGCGGTCGGGGCGTCGCTGGAGCTGGCGACGTACCGGGCGGCGCCGCTCATGCTGGTCGTCCCCACGGTGACGGTGCTGCTCGGGGCGCGGCTGCGGAACGGCCCGTCGGCGTTGCCGGTCGAGCCGACCGGCGCTGTCGCGGGTGCGGTGGCGGTCGCGATGGCCGTGCCGGATGCGCCGTTCCTGGCCCTGGTTCTCGCGCTGTGCGGAGTGCTGGCGGCGGGCACGGCCGTGCGTGCGGAACGGCGGCCGGTGGCCGGGTATGTGGCGGTGGTCCTGTTCGTCCTGGCGACCTGGGTGCGGCTGTCGGCTTCGGACGTGTCGACGCCGGAGGCGTACACCCTGCCGGTGACGGTGCCCGCGCTGGCGGTCGGTGTGCTGCGCGGGCGCCGTGATCCGGCGGCGTCCTCATGGGCGGCCTACGGGGCGGGCCATACAGCAACACTGGTGCCGAGCCTCTTCGCGGCCTGGGTCGACCCCTCGTGGGTGCGGCCGCTGCTGCTGGGGGTGGCGGCGCTGGTCATCACACTGGCCGGGGCGCGGCTGCGGCTGCAGGCCCTGCTGCTGCTCGGTGGGGCGGTGCTGGCGATGGACGCGCTGCACGAACTGGCGCCGTATGTGGTCCAGGTCGTGGGTGCGCTGCCGCGCTGGCTGCCGCCCGCGCTGGCCGGTCTGCTGCTGCTGGCGGTCGGGGCGACGTACGAGCAGCGGCTGCGCGATGCGCGGCGGCTGAAGGACGCCCTGGGCCGGATGCGCTGACATGATCGAGGCCCGGCCCTGGGCGTGCTTCGGCCGCCTCAGACCGACATCCGGTCACCGAGGAGTGCGAGGTTCTCGATGGCGGCGAGTCCGTCCAGCGCGGTGTCGTCGGTGCAGGCCCGGTCGGCCTCGCTGCCGACGACGGTGGACGGGGCCGAATTCGTTCGAAGCGCTTCAACCCCGTACGGGGTCGACGGCACCGGGCGCATGGGAAACGCAGAGGGTCCGTGAGACTCTGCAGTCTCACGGACCCTCTGTCCGGGTGGGCGATACTGGTTTCGAACCAGTGACCTCTTCGGTGTGAACGAAGCGCTCTCCCACTGAGCTAATCGCCCCGGCGCACGGCAAACATTACCCCATGTCAGCGGTGCCTTCCGACCATGCTGGGGTCACTCGTGGATCTTCCACGGCATCACGATCCCGAACTTCCAGACATAGATCCCGACCAGCACGGCGATGATCACCAGCCCGACCACGGTGAGGATGATGTTCCGCCGCCGGACCTTGGGATCGAGCGCCTTCTGCGCCGCCTCGGTGACCTTGCGGCGGGTCCAGCGCAGCACCAGCTGCGCCCAGACGAACTCGGTCGCCCAGATCGCCATACCGCCGAAGATCACCAGCCAGCCGGGCCCGGGCAGCGGCAGCAGGATGATGCCGGCCACGACCACGGCGAGGCCGGCCACGAAGACGCCGACCTGCCAGCTCAGGTGGAGCACCTTGGACGCCTTGATGAAGCCGGGCGCCCGCGAGCCGAGCTCCCGCTCACCCTTAGCCGCACCCTCCGTGACGTCCGGCGTCACATCCCCCGCAGCGGACTCCCGGGCCGCCGGTGCGGCGACCTCGTCCCGCGCGTCACTCTCCGCATTCATAGGGCCCAACCTACCGGAACGGTCTTTGTCACCGGAATGGCCGCATGACCCAAAGTTACACACCGCTGTACGAGCTACCTGAAGGACCACAAAAAGGTCAGAGGGGTTTACAACGCCACCGTAGGTGGCATGTCGATTTCGCCGACGTGCGAATCCCCGAGCGCACACTGAGCGAAAGGCCCTGGCGCTTATGAACACCACGGTCAGCTGCGAGCTGCACCTGCGCCTCGTTGTGTCGAGCGAGTCCTCACTGCCTGTACCCGCGGGCCTGCGGTATGACACGGCCGATCCGTATGCCGTGCACGCCACCTTCCACACCGGAGCGGAGGAGACGGTCGAATGGGTATTCGCCCGCGACCTCCTTGCCGAGGGGCTGCATAGGCCCACCGGCACCGGAGACGTCCGCGTCTGGCCATCCCGTAGTCACGGCCAGGGCGTCGTCTGCATCGCGCTGAGCTCCCCAGAGGGCGAAGCCTTGCTCGAGGCCCCGGCGAGGGCCCTGGAGTCGTTCCTGAAGAGGACCGACGCCGCAGTGCCGCCCGGCACCGAGCATCGTCATTTCGACCTCGATACGGAGCTCTCACACATCCTGGCCGAGAGCTGAGCCAGATCGAGAGCTGCACGGCGCCGTCCGACTCGGGGCGACGGTACCGCGCAGACAACCACATAGGGCAGACACCGACGCCGTGACCACGGAAACCACCGTGGTCACGGCGTCGGCGCGATGTGCGCCGGCGCGCACCGGCGCACATCCGGCCCACCGATCCGTGCCTGGGATGTCCCAGCGCGCCCTCAGTGCCCCCGTACGTCTCCCCCGGCCCCCTGGCGCCCACCCCATGGCCGGTAAGCGCTCCTCGCCGGCCCCACGGGCCCTCTCGGGCCCCTGTGCGCCTTCGCCGAGCCAGTAGAGTCAGCCGGCATCGGCGGGCGCCCGCTCGCCGGAGGCCAGGGAGCGAAAGCGTGCTGATCCCCCACGACACCCGGATCGCCCTCGACACGGTGGTCGATCTGGTGAACACCGCACCGGAGACCGACCCGCCGGAGGGCGAACGGAACGACGGTCTCGCCGACATCGAAGCGCTGTACGGATTCGCCCGGCGGCACCGCATCAGCGGGGTGGACGACCTCGGCGAGAAGGACCTGCGGGCCGTACACGATGTACGGACCCGCTTCGCGGAGATCTTCGCGACACGAGACACCCGGATCGCCGCCGGTCTCGTCAACAACCTCGTGGCCGCCGCGGGCACCACACCGCAGCTCAGCAACCACGACGGCTACGACTGGCATGTGCATTACTTCGCACCGGACGCGTCGATCGCCGACCATCTCGCGGCCGACTGCGGCATGGCGCTGGCCTTCATCGTCGTGGCGGGCGAGCAGGAGCGGCTGCGGCGCTGCGAGGCACCGGACTGCCGGGACGCGTTCGTCGATCTGTCCCGCAACCGCTCCCGCCGGTACTGCTCCAGCCGCACCTGCGGTAATCGGCTGCATGTCGCCGCATACCGGGCGCGCCGCAGGGAAGCGGCCGGCTGACCGCTCACCGCCCGGTTCATCGCCCGCTCACAGCAGGAAGAGATCGTGCAACGCGGCCATCAGCAGCAGGCCGCCGACCACCGTGAGGAAGATCATCAGAGGGGGCTGGGACAGCGCGAAGAGGCAGCCACGCGGCTCTTCGTCAGGGGGTGCGGGGGCATCGCCCCGGGAGGTGTCCACCATCTCGGGACGATCATGACGCAGACCGGACCCCATTGGCGCTCAACACGCCTTTTTGTGACGGGAGTTCACCCTCTCCATGACCGAGAGGATTCGCTCCGGCGTCCGATCCGCCGTCACATATTCGGGACCGCGGCCCGGTTTCGGCGCGCTCCCCGCCCCCGTACCGCTAGCCGAGATCGCGCAACATGCGCAGCTGGACGGCGCGGTGGGCCGATGAGCCGCCCTCGTGGTTGTTCCAGGGGTAGACCTCGATCTCCTTCGGGCCCGCCCAGTGGTTGTAAGCGGCGAAGACGGTGGACGGCGGGCAGATGGTGTCCATCAGCGCCACCGAGTAGAGCGCCGGGACGGTCGCCCGGGTGGCGAAGCTCATGCCCTCGAAGTAGGAGAGCGTACAGAACACCTGCTCGGCGAGGCCGTGTTGGGTGGCGAGGAAGCGCACGATCTCCTGGTACGGGTCCTTGTCGGTGATCTCGACGGCCCGCCGGAAGTGGGACAGGAACGGTACGTCGATCAGCGCGGCCTTCACGTACGGACTGAGCCCGGCCACCGCCTGGGCGATGCCGCCGCCCTGGCTGCCGCCGTGCACGACGATCCGGTCCGGGTCGACGGACGGGTGCGTGCGGGCCACCTCGACGGCGCGTACCGCGTCGGTGAACACGCGACGGTAGTAGTACGCGTCGGGGTCGAGGATGCCGCGGGTCATGAAGCCGGGCGACTGCGGGTTGGCGCCGCCGTGCGGGTCGGGCGTGGAGCCCGCCGAGTGGCTGTTGACGGCGCCCTGGCCCCGGGTGTCGACGAGCAGGGTGGCCCAGCCGGCCGCGGGCCACACCAGGTGGTCGTGCGGCAGTCCGCGGCCACTGCCGTAGCCGAGGTAGTGGACGACGCACGGAAGGGGGCCCTCGGCGCCCGCGGGAACGTTCAGCCAGGCACGTATGCGGTGACCGCCCCAGCCGGAGAAGGTCACGTCGTGTACGTCGACCGTGCTCAACGCCGCGTCGTACGGCTGGAATTCGGGGTCGAGCGGGAACGCGGAAGACTCGTCGAGGGTGCGCTTCCAGAAGGCGTCGAAGTCGGCGGGTTCGCCGGACTCCGGTCGGTAGTCGCGGAGTTGGTCCAGAGGCAGATCGAACAGCGGCACGGCGTCTCCGTTTCGGACATGCGGCAGGAAGGGACGGACAAGGAACACGGAAGGAAGCCAATCCCGGGCGCGGGCGGGGAACCGCGCGGCGGCCCGGGTCAGTGCGGCGCCGCGCTGGAGGCGCGCACGACGAGCTCCGGCTGGAGCACCACGCTGCGGTGCTCGTGCGTGCCGTCCTCGTCGTCCGCCTCCTCCAGCAGCAGTTCCGCGGCCAGCCGGCCCATCACCACGGCGGGCTGGCGGACCGAGGTGAGCGGTACGGCAGCAGCGGCGGCGAATTCGATGTCGTCGTACCCGACGATGGCGATGTCCTGCGGCACCCGCACCCCGGCCGCGTACAGCGACTGCAGTACACCGAGAGCCAGCAGGTCGTTGGCGCAGAACACGGCGGTCGGCCGGGGCACGAGCCCCAGCAGCCGGGCCCCGGCGTCGCGGCCCGCCGTCACGTCCAGGCGATCGGAGGGGATCTCGACGAGCGCCTCGGGCCCCAGCCCGGCCCCGGCGAGAGCCGACAGGGCACCCTCGCGGCGGTCCCTGATCTGGTGAAGGTCGCCGGGGCCGCTGACGTACGCGACCGCGCGGTGCCCGGCCGAGACGAGGTGACCGACGGCGAGGGCGCCGCCCCGCACGTCGTCGACGGAGACCGCACAGGTCCCGGTGGAGGACGCGACCCGGTCCACCAGCACGAAGGGGATGCGGTGGCGTCTGAACGCCTCCAGATTGCGGCCGGTCGCATCGGCCGGCGTGACCAGCACACCGCACACCCGCTGCTCGGCGAAGAGCCCCAGATACTCCGCCTCCTCCGCGGGGCTCTGGCCGCTGTTGCAGACCATCACCCCGAGGCCGGCCTGCCGCGCGGCACGCTCGGCGCCCCGGGCCACGTCGACGAAGAACGGGTTGCCCATGTCGAGGACCAGCAGCGCCATGATCCGGCTGCGGCCGGCCCTGAGCTGGCGCGCGGACTCGCTGCGTACGTACCCGAGCTCCTCGATCGCGGCCAGGACCCTGGCGCGGGTCTCCGGCAGCACCGCTTCGGGCCGATTGATCACATTGGACACGGTGCCCACGGAGACTCCGGCCTGCCGGGCCACATCCTTGATCCCTGCCACACGCGCCACTCGCCCTGCCCTACCTGAATTGTTTCAATCCGACGGGGACGCTAACCCCATCCCCGTAGAGCGTCAAGGATCACGGGAGGGCGACAAGGATCACTTATGAATCGATTCACCGCCGATTCATCACCCACCCGCCCCCGGTGGCCTGCCTGCGGGCCGGATCTCAGATGCCGTGCTTCTTCAGGATGGCCTCGATGTCGCTGAAGTCCTCGCCCGCGGCAGCGGCCTGCCGCTTCGGCTCCGGCTCCGGCTTCGCCTGCGGCCGGCCCGCCGGTACGCCACCCCCCAGGGAGGGCGCCGAAGCGGCGGGCGCGACGGCGTCACGCTGCGCCGCCTGTGCGGCGGCCTTGCGTTCCCTGCGGGTGCCGACACCACGGTGTTCGATCGCACGTGTGGTCATGAAGAGCAGCCAGGCCAGCCCGAGCAGCCCGAAGCCGAGCCAGACGCTGGGCTGGAAGGCGATGTCGGAGACCCACTGGACGACCCCGGTCAGCACCAGACCGATCGGGACCAGGGAGTAGGCGGCGATCCGGGTCGCGGCCAGGAAGCGCTTCCGGTACGCGGTCACGGCGGCGATGCCCAAGCCCGCCGCGGACACCGCGGAGCAAATGGTCTCGGCAAGCATCGGGGCCTCCAAGCGCACGGGGAAACGTCCCTTCCATCCTGCACCGCCCACCCGGCGGGTGGCCATGATCCAGGCCCACATCAGGGACATTTCAGGGCCGGGATCCTCCCCTGGTGCCGACCGGGGCCCGGCCGGATACCCACCGGAGCCCGTCGCATACCGATCGATCGGGACCGGTGCGGAGGCCGATTGGGACGCACACGCGGGCCCTGGGAGACTGGCAGCATGAGCGATTCCACCCCCGCAGCCCCGGTCGTCCTCGACGTCTGGTGCGAGCTCCAGTGCCCCGACTGCCACCGCGCCCTCGCCGATGTGGACGCCCTGCGCGCCCGGTACGGCGACCGGCTCGACGTGCGCCTGCGGCATTTCCCGCTGGAGAAGCACAAGCACGCCTATGCCGCGGCGCAGGCCGCCGAGGAGGCCGCGGAGCAGGGCAAGGACTGGTCGTACATCGAGGCCGTGCTCGCCAGGACCGACGAGCTCGGCCGCACGGGCGAGCCGTTGCTGATCGAGGTGGCGCGTGAACTCGGCCTGGACGCCGAGGAGTTCGACACCGCCCTGATCGACGGGCGGCACATGCTGATCATCGACGCCGACCAGGCCGAGGGCAAGGCCATCGGCGTGACCGGCACCCCCACGTATGTGATCGGCGGCGAGACGCTGGACGGCAGCAAGAATCAGGACGGGCTGCGCGAGCGGATCGAGGAGATCGCCGACCGGCTGATCGCCGAGCAGTCCTGACGGCGCCCTCTCCGCAGCCGGGGTCGACCTGCCGCCGGCTACAGCGCCTTGACGAGGTTGTACTGGGTCGCTTCGTAACCGAGCGACTCGTACAGCCGGACCGCCGGGGTGTTGGACGAGAGGACGTGCAGACCGATCCGCTCGTCCCCGGCGGCCAGCCCGATGCGCTCCGCCTCCAGCATCAGCGCCCGGCCGTAGCCCCGGCCGCGGAACTCCTCCCGCACCTCGACATCGAAGACGTATCCGACGACCGTCCCCGGGTGCATCTCGAACCTCGACACCCAGACATGTCCCACGGTCCCGTCGTCCTCATGGACCAGGGTGTGCAGATGCGCGCTCTCCGTGGCGAGTCCGTGCGGCAGATACGTCCGGTGGGAGATCTCGGCCTTCCGCATGGCCTCGTCCGCCGGGACGCCGCGGGCGATCCAGGTCTCCGCGTAGCCGGTGATGGCGGTGCTCTCCCACCGCGCGAACTCCTCCTGTGTCATCGGTCGCCCGGTGACGCCGCCCGGCAGTGCGGGAGGGGTCTGCGGCAGATCCTTGATCATGTTCTTGCTGCGCTCGGTGTAGCCGAGCGCAGCAGCGAGCCGCTGTCCGGCCGTGTTCTCTGTCCTGACCGAGAGCTCAAGCCGGGAGCACCCCCAGCCGCGCAGCACTTCCTCGGCGGCGAGTGCCGCGATGGTGCCGCGGCCGCGCCTGCGGTTCGGTTCGTCGATCCGCAGGGAACGGAGCACCCCCGCCCTTGCTCCGAACCCCGGGTCGGTGCCGATCTCGACGACGCCGACCGGGCGTCCGTTGTCGCACACGTCGTACGCGCGGGTCCTCGCGCCGTCGGCGCCTTGCTGGATCGGCCCGGTCGGCCGGAGGGTCGTGGTCATCACCGGTGTTCTATCCGCTGAACCGCGGCCCGTCACCCGATTTTGCGGATCCGGCCGGTGGACGGACCGGCCTCACGGATCGAGGTCGTTCCCGGCACGCTCGTCGAAGACCCGCATGGCCTTCGCCGTCACGGGCCCTGGCATGCCGGGCAGCTCCAGGTCGTCGATCCGGTGGACGGCCTGGACGTCCCGCAGGCTCGAGGTCACGAACACCTCCTCGGCGTGCTCCAGCACATCCATGGACAGTTCGGTCTCGTGCGCCCCCGCCCACTCGACGACCAGCGCGCGGGTGATCCCGGCGAGACAGCCGGAGGAGACCGGCGGGGTGTGCAGCTGCCCGTCGAGGACGACGAAGACGTTGGTTCCGGTGCCTTCGCAGAGCTGCCCGACAGTGTTGGCGAAGAGCGCCTCCGAGGCGCCCCGTTCATGGGCGCGGGCGAGGGCGACGACATTCTCCGCGTACGAGGTGGTCTTGAGCCCGGCGAGCGCGCCTCGCTCGTTGCGTGTCCAGGGGACGGTGATCACGGCGGTGGTGTCGTGGCGTCGGGTGGACTCCCCGAGGGCGACGACGAGGCCCGCCCCGTCGTTGCCACGGTCGGAGCCGAGCGGGGAGAGCCCGCCGGTGTACGTGATGCGCAGCCGGCCGAGCTCCATGGGGTTGGCGTCGATGACCGCGGCGCAGGCCCGGCGCACCTCGTCGAGGTCGGGGTCCGGCAGGCCGAGGCCGCGGGCCGAGCGGGTCAGCCTGTCGAGGTGCCGGGTGAGGGCGAAGGGCCGGCCGGCGGTGGTCTTGACGGTCTCGAAGATGCCGTCGCCCACCGTCAGTCCGTGGTCGAACACCGACACCTTGGCGTCGGCCTCGTCGCGCAGTGCGCCGTTGACCCAGATCCTCATCACGCGGTCCTTCCAGTCGCTTGGTGAGCGCCCGACGCTACAGCGAGCAGCCGTTCCGCCTTGAGCTCGGTCTCGTCCCATTCGCGCTCCGGGTCGGAGCCCCAGGTGATGCCGGCCCCGGTGCCGAACCGGAGGACCGGAGCGGCTTCGGTGCGGTCGACCCAGAAGGTCCTGATGCCGACGGCGAGGCCGGCGGTGGAGCGGTCGGCGTCGACCCAGCCGATGCCACCGCAGTAGGGACCGCGGGGCGCGGTCTCCAGTGAGTCGATGATCCGTAGGGCGCTGGACTTGGGTGCCCCGGTGACGGAACCCGGCGGGAACGCGGCGGCGAGCAGTTCGGGCCAGCCGGCGCCGTCGGCAAGGCGGCCGCGCACGGTGGAGACGAGATGGACGAGCCCCGGGTGCTTCTCCACCACGCAGAGGTCGGGGACGGTGACCGAGCCGGTGGCGCAGACCCGGCCCAAGTCGTTGCGTACCAGGTCGACGATCATCACGTTCTCGGCGTGGTCCTTCTCCAGCAGATCGGCCTCCGTGCGGCCGGTGCCCTTGATCGGTCCGGACTCGACGGTCCGGCCGTCCCGCTTCAGAAAGAGTTCGGGGGACGCGGTGGCGATCTCCACGCCGTGCGCGGGCAGCCGGATCGTTCCCGCATAGGGGGCGGGGTTACCGAGCGCCAGCAGCGCGGTGAGGGCGTCGACGTCCGCGGCGGCCGGGTCCGGCAGCACCGCGGTCATCACCCGGCAGAGGTTGGCCTGATAGACCTCGCCCGCCGCTATGTACTCCCGGATGCGGCGTACCCCGGCGGTGTACGCGGCCCGGTCCAGGGACGAGGTCCAGTCGCCGGCTCCGGGTCCACGCCAGGCGCCGGGCACCGGCGCGGGCACCGGCGCGGGCACCGGCGCGGTCCGTACGGTGCCGAAGCGGGCGCAGACGAGGCCACCCTCGAAATCGGCACATACAGCCCAGAAGCCGGACGAGTCGAGGGCGGCGGGATCACTGGTCACGTCCTGCAGATCGGACGCGATGAGGCCGCCGAAGCGGGCCATTGGAGCGAGGTCGTGCACGCTGCTGAGTCTAGGACGGCCCGCGGTGACCTGCGCCGGGGCGAACGCACCGCAGCACGCTGCACAAACGCGTTTTTGTACTGGCCCGGGAATCCGCTAGAGTTCAACACGTCGCCGGGACACGCAAGTGAAACGGAAACGACAAGCGGACGTGGCTCAGCTGGTAGAGCATCACCTTGCCAAGGTGAGGGTCGCGAGTTCGAATCTCGTCGTCCGCTCGAAGTGGGGGAGCTTTTCCCGAACCCCTGCACTCCTGGTGGAGTGGCCGAGAGGCGAGGCAACGGCCTGCAAAGCCGTCTACACGGGTTCAAATCCCGTCTCCACCTCCAAGGACGATTAGCTCAGCGGGAGAGCGCTTCCCTGACACGGAAGAGGTCACTGGTTCAATCCCAGTATCGTCCACTGGTCCGCAAGGATCCCCCCGCGCGATTAGCTCAGCGGGAGAGCGCTTCCCTGACACGGAAGAGGTCACTGGTTCAATCCCAGTATCGCGCACGCAGTACACGCAGGTTCACCCTGCGCGATTAGCTCAGCGGGAGAGCGCTTCCCTGACACGGAAGAGGTCACTGGTTCAATCCCAGTATCGCGCACCAGCCGTAGCCCCGGTCGTCCAGACGACCGGGGCTACGTCGTTTCCGGGGTGGGCCCGAGCGACCGGGGTCAGCCGGTGAAGAGTTGGGTGGCCTTGCTGATCAGTTCGTACAGCCCATAGGCGAACGGCAGGGCGACCCAGAGCCAGACCACGGCGGTGAGGGTTCTACGACTGCTGGTGTGCACGGGTCTTCCTCTCCGCTGCCTCGTGGAAGCGTGGGTGGACGGGGCGTACGAGCTCGTTGGCGACGAAGCCGACGATCAACAGCCCGATCATGATCGTCAGCGATGTCGTGTACAGGCCGGACCCACTGCGGCCCGCCCGCTCGCCCGCGTCCGCCACCCAGTTGACGATCAGCGGGCCGAGGACGCCGGCGGTGGACCAGGCAGTGAGCAGCCGTCCGTGGATGGCGCCGACCTGATACGTACCGAAGAGGTCCTGCAGATAGGCGGGGACCGTGGCGAATCCGCCCCCGTAGAACGAGAGAATCACCAGTGCACAGCAGATGAAGAGCGGCTTGGAGCTGCCGAACTCGACGATCGTGAGATACATCAGGGCGCCGACGCCGAGATAGATGCGGTACATGTTCTTGCGGCCGATGAGGTCCGAGGTCGAGGACCAGAGGAGCCGGCCGGTCATGTTGGCCAGGGAGAGCAGGGCGACAAAGCCTGCCGCGGCGGAGACCGTGACCGGGGCGGAGGTGCCCGTGAAGAAGTCCGAGATCATGGGGGCGGCCTTCTCCAGAATGCCGATGCCCGCGGTGACGTTCATGCAGAGCACCACCCACAGACACCAGAACTGCGGCGTCCGCAGCGCGTTGCGGGCGGAGACCTGGGCCGTGGTGACGAGGCGGCGGGGCGCTGTCTCCGCCTGACGGCCGGCCGGAAGCCAGCCGTCGGGGGGCACGCGGACGAGGAGGACGCCGAGCGCCATGAAACCGGCATAGGCGAGACCGTGGATCAGGAAGGCAGTGGCGATTCCCGCACTGTCGGTACCGAAGGTCTCGAGCATCCCGGTCGACCAGGGCGAGGCGATCAGCGCTCCGCCGCCGAAGCCCATGATGGCGATGCCGGTGGCCATGCCGGGGCGGTCGGGGAACCACTTGATGAGCGTGGAGACCGGCGAGATGTAGCCGATGCCGAGTCCGATACCGCCGATGAAACCGTAGCCGAGGACGACCAGCCAGAACTGACCGGTGGCCACGCCGAGGGCGGCGACGAGGAAACCGGACGAGAAGCAGACGAGGGAGACGAACATCGCCCAGCGCGGTCCGTTGCGTTCGACGGGCGTGCCGCCGAAGGCCGCGGAGAGACCGAGCATGACGATGGCAAGTTGGAACGGAAGTGCGCTGGCGGTGCCGGAAAGTTCGAGAGCCGATTCGAGCGGCGGCTTGAACACGCTCCAGGCATAGGCCTGCCCGATCGAGAGATGCACCGCGAGGGCGGCGGGCGGGACCAGCCAGCGGCTCCAGCCGGGTGGTGCGACGGTCCGGGACCTGTCGAGGAAGGTCATGGGCCGGAACTTTAAGGATCAACCATGCCGCTGCACAGATGCCCGACGAAACTTTGTCGACGGTATGCACGGCCGCCGGGCCGTGCACGCTGCGGACCCGGAGACAGCACGTCCGGGCCCGCAGCATGGTCGGCCGGTCAGGAGGAGAAGAGCATGTGCCCGAAGCTCTTGTGCCGGTGGTGACCGCCGTGGTGGCCGCCGTGCTGCTGCGGGGCGCCCCAGGCGGGGGCAGGTGCGGCCGGGTAGGCCTGGGGGGCCGGCGGCGCGGGCGGCGCCTGCTGCGTCCACTGCGCCTCGATGCGGGTCAGGGTCTCCAGCTCGCCGTAGTCGAGGAATATCCCCCGGCAGCCGCTGCACTGCTCGATCTGGATGCCATTGCGGTTGTATGTCTGCATCTGTGCGTGGCACTTGGGACACTGCATGGTCGGCTCAGCTCCTCGCCGTCGATTCGCCGTCTCCGGAATTCATGCCCGGAGACGATCGGTTCACCCTACGTCGAGTGTTCGGCGGCCAACTCGTGCGGGAGGGACGCAATTCGGGCACAGGTGTCGATCATCGTCTGTTCCACTTCATCCGGAGTTCGCCCCTCCGCGGCGGACTTGGCGAACGCCAGCGCGGCGGTCTGCACCGTCAGGGTGCGGGCCGGGACGTCCAGTTCGGGCCAGGGGTCGCCATCGGCGCGTACGGCCGGCCCGCCGGCTGCCCGGTAGGCGTCCAGGAAGCGCAGCCAGATCTCGGGGGGCAGCAGCCCTGCCGCGTACCAGGCGGCGGGGCGCGCGAGGTCCCAGGCGGGGTCGCCCAGGCCCAGATCGTCGACGTCGATCAGCAGCCACGGGCCGTGCGGGGCGGGGTGGCGGACGAGCTGACCGAGGTGCAGATCACCGTGACAGAGGAAGCGCGAGCGGTGCGGGGGCGCGGCGGCCTCGTCGCGGGCCCAGGCGGGCAGCCGCCGCCATGCTTCGCGTACGGGGACGGTGGCCGGGTCGCCGGGCCGGGCGGCACACATCCGGGCCACGGCGCGTGCAGCCTTCGCGGGGCCGCGCATCGCGGGGACCTCCGGCAGGGCCGGGGGTGCGGTGCGGTGGAGCCGGGCCAGGAGGACGGCGGCCTCTTCCCAGGGGGCGGCGTCGGGGTCTTCGGGGTCGACGGGTTCGCCGTGGGGCCACAGGGTCACGGAGCGGCCGTGCACCGTGGGGTTGGGGGCGGTGTGCCCGGCGGGCCGGGGTACGGGCGGCAGGAGGACACCGGTCAGCGCGGGGGACGCCGCCAGGGCAAGGCGGGCGGCCAGGGCCGTGGTATCGGTGTCCGGGGCGTGAGCCTTCGCGACCACCTGACCGCTGCGGACGACTGTGCCGTCGGCGCGGTCCGCGAGCACCGCCGGTGCCGGGCAGACGCACGGGGCCTTGGCGCCCGTGGACGGGTGGGCCGCGTCATGGGCGAGGGCGCCCAGCGCGCGCACGACTGCGGTGGTCACGGTCTCCCCCGGTGTCAGCAGGTGCGGGCCGGTCCGTCCGGGCCCGCCGAAGAGCGTACGCGCCGCCGCGCACGCCACAGTGCGGCGCCGAGTGTCGAGCCGGAGGCCTCCGGACAGCGCGCCGGCCGGACGACCGTACCCGGCAGGGCGCTGCGCGGCCGGACGCGAAGGCCCCCGGAAAGCGCGATGTCCGGTCAGCTCCCCAGCTGACCGGACAAACGCTGCCGTCTGCCGCACCCCCGTCCCCACGGGGTTGTTGGCCCGATGTCCCGGTCCGGACCGCTCTTCCGGACCCGGGGCGCCGCTCAGCGCCCCAGCATCACGCCCACGGACGACGCCTGTGTGACCACTGCGTCCCAGCCGCCGAAGACGACTACGAGCAGGGCCGCCAGAGGAAGAACCATGGCCGTCGCCACCAGCGGGTGGCGCGTACCGGACGACGGACGGCTGCCGAACGCGGCATGTGCCCTGCGCCCCTGCGTACGGATCATCGTCCGCGCTGCCGTGTCCGTCATGGTTTCTCTCCTGACCTGTTGTGGGAGCGGCGGGTGCCTGACCTCGGGGGACGAGTGCAACGCCCGCCGCTCGACTTCAACATTAGGGACGCCCGGGGCACGGGGCGTCATGCCCGCGTATCGAATGCCGGGCCTCCCGGAGGATGAGCCGTCGGTGGTCGGCGTACTCCCCTGGGTGGAGATCGGGCACTAGACCTTGGGGTCATCCCGGAGGGGACGCTCGGATGCGTCCTCCCGGGGAACCGGTTGTTCGACCAGGGCGAGCACCCTGGCCGCCATGAAGCGGGCGGTGCGGACCACGGAGCCGTTGCGAGTGACTTCACTCACTTCGACCACCCCTCGGCGGACGGCTGTCTCCACCCGGCGACCCGCTCTGCCGGCCACCACTTCGTAGGTACGCGTCGTGTCTCCGGCATCCACGACTATTTCGACTCGATCGCCCTTCACTGATCCAATCCCCCTTCTGCGACGGACCTTTGAGATCTCGCACGGGCCGGGGAGCGTGGATCCGCGGCTCCCTGACCACTCTTCAAGTTTCCCACCCGGCACTGACAATCGATGGGCGGACGAGGGCGCGGCCTCTGAGCGCGCCGGGCAACGGGTACGTAAGCTGTGCCACGTCAGGCGGACCAGGCAGCGGGGATGGGCAGACATGGCGATGATGCGGCTCCGGCGCGAGGACCCGCGTGTCGTCGGCTCGTTCAGGCTGCACAGGCGACTCGGAGCGGGCGGCATGGGTGTCGTCTATCTGGGTTCGGACCGGCGCGGCCAGCGGGTGGCGCTCAAGGTGATCCGCCCGGATCTCGCCGAGGACCAGGAATTCCGTTCGCGTTTCGCGCGCGAGGTGTCGGCGGCGCGGCGGATTCGCGGCGGCTGCACGGCACGTCTGGTGGCGGCCGATCTGGAGGCGGACCGCCCGTGGTTCGCCACGCAGTACGTCCCCGGCCCCTCACTGCACGACAAGGTGGCCGAGGAAGGTCCGCTGTCGGCGGCCGAGGTGGCGTCGATCGGGGCGGCACTCTCCGAGGGTCTGGTGGCGGTGCACGAGGCCGGTGTCGTCCACCGTGATCTGAAGCCGTCGAACATCCTCCTCTCCCCCAAGGGCCCCCGGATCATCGACTTCGGGATCGCCTGGGCGACCGGGGCGAGCACGCTCACGCATGTCGGTACGGCCGTGGGCTCGCCCGGGTTCCTGGCGCCCGAGCAGGTGCGGGGCGCGGCGGTCACACCCGCGACGGACGTGTTCTCGCTCGGTGCCACGCTGGCGTACGCGGCAACGGCCGACTCGCCTTTCGGGCACGGCAGTTCCGAGGTGATGCTGTACCGCGTGGTGCACGAGGAACCGCAGTTGTACGAGGTGCACGACGCGCTGGCGCCGCTGGTGAGCGCCTGTCTGGCGAAGGACCCGGAGGAGCGTCCGAGCACGCTTCAACTCTCCATGCGGCTCAAGGAGATCGCGGCCCGCGAGGCGCAGGGACTGCACGAGAGCCGGCCGCCCGTGCAGCGCTCGGCGCAGGAGCTGGACCGGCCGACCGGCCGGCTCGACGGCCCGTACACCGAACAGCAGACCCGGCGTGCGGCAAGCGCTCCGGCGCCGCGACCGCAGAGCCGGCAGACGGCGCCCTCGCGCACCGCGTCACCCCGTACCGGCGGTTCGCGGCCGCAGCCGCCGCGCAACACCACGCGCTCCGGCAAGCGCCCCCAGGGCACCAACGGGACGAACGGCACGAAGGGGCGTCCGGGGACCCGGCCCGGGGTCCGTACGACGTCGACGGGCCGGCGCCCCGCCAACCCGCGGCTGCTGCGGCAGCGTCTCGTCGTCTTCGTCGTGGTGACGCTGCTGGTGGCGCTGGGGATCGCGGCGGCGCAGGGTTGCCAGGGACCGGCCCGTGGGCTGGGCGCCACACAGGTCCCGGGACAGCAGGACCAGCACCAGGAGCAGCACCTGCTGCCGCAGCAGTAGACGCCGGGAAGCGGCCGGTCAGTCCTGCGGGCGGCCCGTCGCCACCGCGTAGAACGCAACGGCGGCGGCCGCGCCCACATTCAGCGAGTCGACGCCGTGCGCCATCGGGATGCGTACCCACTCGTCGGCAGCGACCAGGGCCTGCCGGGACAGTCCGTCGCCCTCGGCGCCGAGCATCAGCGCCACCTTGTCCATCCGGTGCGGCGCCGCCTCGTCGATACTGCTGGCCTTGTCGTCGGGGGTCAGCGCCAGGAGCTTGAAACCCGCCTCCCGTACGGTCTCCAGGGCCTTGGGCCAGCTGTCGAGACGCGCGTACGGGACGGAGAAGACCGCGCCCATGGAGACCTTGACGGAGCGCCGGTAAAGGGGGTCCGCGCAGTCCGGGGAGAGCAGCACCGCGTCCATGCCGAGGGCGGCGGCGCTGCGGAAGATGGCCCCGATGTTGGTGTGGTCGTTGACCGACTCCATGACGACGACCCGGCGGGTCTTCGTCAGCAGTTCGTCGGCTGCCGGCAGTGGTTTGCGCTGCATGGAGGCGAGCGCGCCACGGTGCACGTGGTAGCCGGTGACGCGCTCGGCGAGCTCCGGGCTGACCGCGTAGACCGGGGCCGGGACCTCGTCCATGACGTCGCGCATCACATCGACCCACTTCGCCGAGAGCAGCATGGACCGCATCTCGTACCCGGCGTGCCTGGCGCGTCTGATCACCTTCTCACCCTCGGCGATGAAGAGGCCCTCGGCGGGCTCTCGCCTGCGCCGGAGTTCGACGTCGGTCAGGCCCGTGTAGTCGCGCAGGCGCGGGTCGTCGGGGTCGTCGACGGTGATGAGATCTGCCACAGGTTGATACTGCCTTGTCCGGTGTGTGGTGCCAACGGCTTGGAAGAAGATCCGTTACCGCTGGTTACTCGGCGGGGTTCGGGAGGGTGTCCGTACCGACCGCGACGACGTCACCGATGACGATCACGGCCGGGGGGCGTACCTCTTCGGCGGCGGCCCGTTCGCCGACCGTCGCAAGGGTCGCGTCGACTCTGCGCTGCGCCGCCGTGGTGCCCTCCTGAACCAGTGCGACCGGCGTCTCGGGCGACTTGCCGTGGGCGATGAGGGCCTTGGCGATGGCGCCGATCTTGTCGACGGCCATCAGCAGCACGAGGGTGCCTCGCAGCTGCGCGAGGGCCGCCCAGTCGACCAGCGAACGCTCGTCGTCAGGGGCGACATGGCCGCTCACAACGGTGAACTCGTGGGCGACCCCCCGGTGGGTGACGGGGATTCCGGCCGCGCCGGGTACGGAGATCGAGCTGGAGATGCCGGGGACGACGGTGCACGGGATGCCCTCGGCGGCGAGCGCCTGCGCCTCCTCCATGCCCCGGCCGAAGACGAACGGGTCGCCGCCCTTGAGCCGGACGACGGCCTTGCCGGCCTTGGCGTGCTCGATGAGCGCCTGGTTGATCGCCTCCTGCGCCATGAAGCGGCCGTACGGGATCTTCGCGGCGTCGATCACCTCGACGTGCGGCGGCAGTTCGTCGAGCAGGTCGCGCGGGCCGAGCCGGTCGGCGATGACGACATCCGCCTCGGCGAGCAGGCGCCGCCCGCGCACGGTGATCAGGTCGGGGTCACCGGGGCCGCCACCGACCAGGGAGACGCCGGGGGCGGGGCGGGTGCGGTGGTGCGGGGCGGCGAGCGTGCCGTCGCGCAGACCCTCGACGATGGCGTCGCGGACGGCGGCGGAGTGGCGCGGGTCGCGCCCCTGCGCATCGGTCGAGAGGACGGCGACGGTCACCCCTTCGCTGCGGCCGGTGGCCGGGGTCCAGGCGGTGGCCACATCGGCGTTGTCACTGCGCACGCACCAGGTGCGGGTGCGTTCGGCCTCGGCGGACGCGGCGTCGTTCGCGGCGGCGTCGTCGGAGGCGATGAGCGCGTACCAGGTGTCGGTGAGGTCCCCGTCCTCGTACCGGCGGCGCTCCCAGTGGATCTCACCGGCGTCGGCCATCGCCTCGACGGACGGCGTCGCGGACGGCGATACGAGGGTGATGTCGGCGCCCGCCGCGATGAGTGCGGGAAGTCGGCGCTGCGCGACCTGGCCGCCGCCGACGACGACGACGCGGCGCCCGCTCAGGCGCAGTCCGACGGGGTACGCGGGGTGATCGGCGTGCTCGGCCATGACGGTGCGGGCTCCTCGGGCGGTGCGGGGTGCGGGCCGCTGCAGCGGTGGAGCGGCTGTGACGTGCGGTTTTGCGGGTGCGGATCCACGATACGGGGTGGGCGGGCCACGGGTCGGGGCGGTGGGGCGGGCGAAGGGGCCGCTGCGCGGAGCCGTCCCCTGCCCGCCCCCTCCCGGAACCGGGGCGCTCCGCCCCGGTCCCCTCGTCTCGAGCGCCGGCGAGGCCGGCCATGCCCGGGCGCTACTTCTCGGTGACGCCTGCCGAGTCGAACGTCGCCACCTCGTGCATCGCCCTTGCCGCACTCTGCACGATCGGCAGCGCCAGCAGCGCACCCGTGCCCTCGCCGAGGCGGAGGTCGAGGTCGACCAGCGGACGAAGGCCCAGCTTGTTGAGCGCGGCAACATGGCCGGGCTCCGCGCTGCGGTGACCGGCGATGCAGGCGGCGAGGGCCTCGGGGGCGATCGCCCGGGCGACCAGGGCGGCGGCGCCCGCGCTCACCCCGTCCAGGATGACGGGCGTACGCAGCGACGCACCGCCCAGCAGGAAGCCCGCCATCGCGGCGTGCTCCAGGCCGCCGACCGCGGCAAGTACGCCGATCGGGTCGGACGGGTCGGGCTGGTGCAGTTCGAGGGCCCGGCGGACGACGTCGACCTTGCGGGCGTGCATCTCGTCGTTGATGCCGGTGCCACGACCGGTCACCTCGGCCGGGTCCATGCCCGTGTACACGCAGATCAGCGCGGCGGAAGCGGTGGTGTTGGCGATGCCCATCTCACCGGTGAGCAGGCCCTTGTTGCCCGCTGCCACCAGATCGCGGGCCGTCTCGATGCCGACCTCGATGGCCGCGAGGACCTCTTCACGGGTGAGGGCCGGCCCGGTCGTGAAGTCGGCCGTTCCGGCGCGCACCTTGCGGGGCAGCAGGCCCGGCGTCGCAGGCAGCTCCGTCGCGACGCCGACGTCGACGACGCACACCTCGGCGCCGACCTGGGCCGCGAATGCGTTGCAGACCGCGCCGCCGCCGAGGAAGTTGGCGACCATCTGGCCGGTGACCTCCTGCGGCCACGCGGTGACGCCCTGGGCGTGCACCCCGTGATCCCCCGCAAAGATCGCGACGGCCGCGGGCTCCGGGATCGGCGGCGGGCACATCCGGGAGAGACCCGACAACTGCGCGGAGATGATCTCCAGCATGCCGAGCGCGCCCGCCGGCTTGGTCATCCGCTTCTGGCGTTCCCAGGCCTCGCCGAGCGCCTTGGCGTCCAGCGGACGGATGTTGGAGATGGTCTCCTGCAGCAGGTCGTGCGGCTCCTCACCGGGCAGCGCGCGGCGACCGTACGTCTCCTCGTGGACGACCCAGGACAGCGGGCGCCGCTTGGACCAGCCCGCCTGCATCAGCTCGGGCTCCTCGGGGAATTCGTCGACGTATCCGACACAGAGGTACGCGACGACTTCGAGGTGCTCGGGCAGGCCCAGCGCGCGGACCATCTCGCGCTCGTCGAAGAAGCTGACCCAGCCGACACCGAGGCCTTCCGCGCGGGCGGCGAGCCACAGGTTCTCGACGGCGAGCGCCGAGGAGTACGGGGCCATCTGCGGCTGGGTGTGCCGCCCGAGGGTGTGGCGGCCGCCGCGGGTGGGGTCGGCGGTGACGACGATGTTCACCGGGGTGTCGAGGATGGCCTCGATCTTCAGTTCCTTGAACTGCTTGGCCCGGCCCTTGGGCAGCGACTTGGCGTACGCGTCGCGTTGACGCTGCGCCAGTTCGTGCATGGAGCGGCGGGTCTCCGCGGAGCGGATGACGACGAAGTCCCAGGGCTGCGAGTGGCCGACGCTGGGCGCCGTGTGCGCGGCTTCGAGGACGCGGAGCAGAACCTCGTGCGGGATGGGGTCGCTGCGGAAGCCGTTGCGGATGTCGCGGCGTTCGCGCATGACCCGCAGCACGGCTTCGCGCTCGGCGTCGTCGTATCCGGGCGCGGGTGCGGAGGCGCGGTCGGGAGTCTCCGCGGCGGGCTGCGGCGCCTCGGCCACCGGGGTCTCCGCAGCCGGGATCCGGACCGGCTCCGTGGGCTCCTGGTCCGGTGCGGGCGCCTCGGCGTCCGGGCCGGCGTCGGTGGGTGTGAGGTCCGGGGTCTCGATGACCTCGGGACCGGTCTCGGGCTCGGGCTCGCGGACCGGTTCGGGGGCGGTCACGGCGGCGGGCGCGAGGACGGGTTCTTCCGGAGCGGCGACCGGCTCCGGCGACGCAACGACCGGTACGGCGTCGGGCTCGGCCACGACGACGAGCTCGGGAACGACCACCGGTTCGGGGACGACCACCGGTTCGGGCGCGGGCATTTCGGTCACGGCAGGTGCGGCTTCGACGGGCTCGGGGGTCTCGACAACCGGGGCCCGTACGGGCTCGATGACGATCGCCACCTGCTCGGGCGGGGCCTGGGGTTCCGGTACGGGTGCGGGTTCGGGCGCGGGCTCGACGACAGCTTGCGGCTGCGCGACCTGCTCCGTGACGGCCTGCTCCGTGACGGCGTGTTCCACGACGACCTGTTCCACGACCGGCGTCGGGGCCAGGTGCGGAGTCGTCGGCACGGATCCCTCCACGGCCACGAACCGGCCGAGGGACGCGTCGCCGTCCACGGAAGGCTCGGCAGCGGCGGGTACGGCCGGCGGGGTGGCCTCCACCGGCTGTGCGACCTGCATCGGCTCGGCAACCGGCTCCGGGACGACCGTTTCTGCGGCCGCTTCCGCGGTCACGGCTCCCGTTGCCACTGCCACGCGCGCCGCGAACCGCTCCGGCGCCTGGGCCGCCCAGGGGCTCCCGGCCTGCGGCGGGATCTCACCGAGCTGCGGGCCCGGCAGGTCGAGGTACTCGGGACCGGTGGCGGGCGGTCCCGCGTGCCGTGCGGGCATCTGGGTCTGCGGTGCGTCCGCGGGTCCGCGGTCGGCGAGCGAACGGACCACACCGCCGGTCGGCGTCCCGCCGTACGACGGGGTCGACTCGCCCGAAGCCGGGCCGCGGTGCAGCGGCCGACGCACGGGGGCGGCGGTCTGCGCCACCGCGACCGGTGCGGCAGCGGGGGCCGGTGCCGGCATGCGTACGCCATTGAGATCGACGGCACCCGAGTCACGGCCGCCGGACTCGTGTGTGCCCTGCCCGGTCTCGGTCATCGCTCCGGCCACAGCCTGCTGCACGGCGTACACAGCCGGGTCCGGCGCCTCCTGGACCTGGACGGGCCCCTGGGCCTGCACGGCCTGCAGACCGCCGACATGGCCCTGCGGCTGCGCCTGGTACGCGGCCTGCCCGTCCGGCGGCACCGGCACCTGCACGGCGCCGCCGTCCACCGGCTGGCCGGGGGCCGGTGCGACATGCGGTTCGCTCCAGGCGCCCTGCGGGCTCGGCATCAGCAGGAGGTCGTCGTCCTCGGACGCATGCTCGGAGGGAGCGAGGTAGGTGTACGCACCCGGGGCGGGGATGCCCGGCTGCTCCACCATGCCTGCGTTCTCCGGCAGTCCCTCGCCCGGGATCTGGCCGGTGTCACTCATGCGTACCCCTCGCCCATCGTCAGTGCTCCTTCGGCCCTTCGCCCGGGACGCCCGAACACGGCACGCCGGCGCTCGTCATGAAGAACGAGCGGGCTCGCCGCGCGGCACGAATCGATCGCGGACATACAACATTCTCGCGGCCGTTCGCCGCCGCGGCAGGTAGTTCCGCCACGGCTCGCTGTGGACTGCGCCACGTTGCGCATCCCCCGGGTCCGCCGTACCACAACGGGGTCCAAAACGGTCCCCTTTTCCGGACATTGACGAACGAAGCGACGAACGGCCGGGTGCGGTACAACGATCGGCCAGCCTACCCCGCGCCGTACGCCGACCGGGTCAGGGGGCGAGGTCCGACCGCCGCGCTGAGAGCAGAAACACGACCGAGCGTTCGCGCTCCGACCATGCGGTCGTGTCGAGTTCGACAGACTGGAGGAGGGCGCACTCGACGGTGTAGCCGTTCTCTGCGAGTGCCGCGCCGAGCGCTTCGGCCTCGTCCCGGGTCGACGCATGGGTGACGATCCGCTCCGGCCTGCGGTCGGCGACAGCGGTGACGACGGGGACTCCGCCGCCTCCGATCCGTACGACATCGGGCTCCGGCAGCCGCTCCAGCACGTGCGGGGCGCGGCCCTGGACGACCTGGACCTGTACGCCGAAGGACCGGGCCGCGGCCGCCGTACGGGCGCAGGCGTCCGGGTCGCTGTCGACGGCCAGGACTGCCGCGCCGAACCGTGCAGCCTCCACGGCAAGGGCTCCGCTGCCGGAGCCGATGTCCCAGACGAGGTCACCGGTACGTGGTCCGAGGCTGGCCAGTTGGGCGGCCCGCAGCCCCGGGGACTCGCCCTCGCCCGACTCCCCTTGGGGGTCCGTCGCGCTGCCGGGGTAGGCGTCCGAGGGCAGCGCCCAGCCGCGTACGCCCTGGGGGTGGCGGCCGGCGATCCAGGAGCCGGTGGACTGCTGCTCGGGGCCGCCACCGATGACGATCACGACGTTCGGGTCGCGCCAGACGTGGTCGGCGGCCTTGTCGGAGGTGACGACGGTGACCTGCTCGCGTGCGGTGCCGAGTTCCTCACAGATGACGAAGGTGCGGTGCACGCCTTCGAGGAGCAGCGCGAGTTCGGCGGGACCCGCGCCCGGCGAGGTGAGGACGGCGACCTTGTGATGGGCGCGGCAGGCATTGACGGCGCGGCGCAGGGTGCGGGGGTGGGCGACGACGATCTGGGCGTCCTCCCAGGGCATTCCGGCGCGGGCGAACGCGGTGGCGACGGCGGACACGGCGGGCACGACTTCGACTTCCAGGCCGTGTTCGGGTGCGCGGAGATTGCGTACGACTCCGAAGAAGCCGGGGTCGCCGTCGGCGAGGACCACGGCGCTGCCGCGGTGGCCGGCGATCCTGCGGGCGGCGAGGTCGATGGAGCCGAGACGGATCCGTTCGGCGGTTGCCGGGACTTCGGGGAGTGCGAGGTGGTGGGCGGCGCCCGCGACGAGGGTGGCGGCCGAGAGCGCGGCCTTGGCCGCTGCGGTCAGTGGCGAGCCGTCCCAGCCGATCACCGTGACCCGGTCGGCCATCTTTCGTCAGTCTCCTGGAGTTGTCGCAGGTGGGGCTGCCCACGAGCGGTGGGCAGGGTGAGAGTACCTGGTCCCCCGCTGGTCCGTACCGGTGCGGTCCCCGGCGTCGGTTCCGGCGTCAGTTCCAGTCGCTGTAGGTGCCGTAGCCCCCTGCGTCGGCCAGCTGCTCGGCGACTCCTTCGAGGTCCTCGGGGAGCAGCCCCCAGACGATCAGATCGGTCCTGATGTCGGTCCAGCCGCCGTCCTCGGTCTGGGTCCGCGCTATCCGGGCGTTGCGCAGGACGCCCTCGCTGATGCAGCCGAGCTTCTGGGCGACCTGCTGGGAGGCGGTGTTGTCGGCGGCGGTGCGCAGTTCGATGCGCTCGAAGCCCTGGTCGCGGAAGAGCCACTGGGCGAGGGCGAGCAGGGACTCGGTGGCGTATCCCTCACCGCGGGCCCAGGGGGCGGTGATGTACGCGGCCTCGGTGGCGAGGGTGCGCCAGTCGGTGTTGTGGAGCCGCACCGAGCCGACGAGGCGCTGGGTGAGGAATTCGGTGACGGCGAAGACGATGCCGTCGCCGCTGGTGCGCTGCGCGGGAGCGATCCGGCGGACCCAGCGTTCCGCGTCGACCTGGGTGTAGGGGTGGGGCACCTCCGTCCAGGCGGTGACGAGTTCGTCGTTCATCATCTCGATGTACGCCGGGACGTCCGCCATGTCGAACGGGCGCAGCACCAACCGATCCGTGCTGATGGAGATGGACGGAAAGGTGGAAGTCATGCGCAGCTCCATGCCGAAGACCGTGTAAAGGCACAGCATGCAGCATCGGGCGGACGTTGTGCATGGCCGGGTGCGCACGGCGGAGCCCCGCACACCCCGGTGGGGTGCGCGGGGCTCGGCCACGCGGATGCGGTACGGGTGTCAGGACTTGGCGACGGGACCGAAGGCCGGGATGACGGAGCCCTGGTAGGTGTCCTCGATGAACTTCTTGACCTCGTCGGAGTGGAGGAGCTTCACGAGCTTCTGGACGCGGGCGTCCTTCTCGTTGCCCGCCTTCACAGCGAGGATGTTGGCGTACGGGTTGTCCTCCGCCTTCTCCAGCACGAGGGCGTCCTTGGCGGGCTGGAGCTTGGCCTCGATGGCGTAGTTGCCGTTGATGACCGCGGCGTCGACATCGTTCAGGGCGCGGGGCACGGTTGCGGCCTCCAGCTCCTTGAACTCCAGGCCCTTCTTGTCCGTGATGTCGCTGAGCTTGGCGTTGGTGCCGACGCCGTCCTTGACGGTGATCAGACCGTTCGCGGCGAGGAGCTGGAGCGCGCGGCCCTCGTTGGTGGTGTCGTTCGGCACGGCGATGGTCTGGCCGGCCTTGATGTCCGCCAGGTCCTTGACCGTCTTGGAGTAGAGGCCGAGCGGCTCCAGGTGCACATCGGCGACCGCGACGATGTGGGTGCTGTTCTTCTTGTTGAAGTCGTCGAGGTATGGCACGTGCTGGAAGAAGTTGGCGTCGACCTGGCCGTTCTCGGTGGCGGTGTTCGGCAGGACGTAGTCCGTGAACTCCTTGACCTCCAGCTTGAGGCCCGCCTTTGCCGCCAGGTTCTTCTTGACGAAGTTCAGGATGTCGGCGTGCGGCGTCGGGGACGCGGCGACGACGAGCGCCTTGGAGGTGTCGGCCTTGGCGCCGGTCTCGCTCTTGGAGGCCGGGTCGGACGACGTGCCGCAGGCGGTGAGGCCGACGGCAAGGGCAGCGGTGGCGGCGGCAGCTGCGGTGATCTTGATGTTCTTACGCACGAAAAGTGCCTCTTTCCGGTGGTGAGGGTGGTACGCCCGGACAAGGAGTTCGGGCTTGTGAGCGGAGAGAAAGTCTCAGGAGGCGGTGCGGCCTCGGCGGGCCAGCACGCGCCCGGCCACGTCGCCGATCAGCTGGACCGCGGTCACGATGACGATCAGCAGCGCGACGGTGATGAGCATGAACCGGTTGTCGAAGCGCTGGAATCCGTAGGTGACGGCCTTGGAGCCGAGCCCTTCGCCGCCGACCGCGCCGGCCATCGCCGAGTAGCCGATGAGCACGATGACGGTGGTGGTGACCCCGGAGACGAGCGATGGCAGGGCCTGCGGCAGCAGGACCTTGCGGACGATCGTCGGGATGGATCCGCCCATCGACTGGACGGCTTCGACGAGCCCGTGGTCGACTTCGCGGATCGCCGTCTCGACGAGCCGGGCGAAGAACGGGATGGCGCCGACGGCGAGCGGCACGATCATCGCGGTCGGGCCGATGAAGGTGCCGACGACCCAGGTGGTGAAGGGGATCAGGGCGATCAGCAGGATGATGAACGGCAGCGAGCGGCCGATGTTCACGACCACGCCGATGACCTTGTTCACCACGGTGTTCCGGAGCAGCCCGCCCTTGTCGGTGAGGACCAGCAGTACGCCGAGCGGCAGTCCGACGAGGACGGTGACGACCGCGGACCACAGCACCATGTAGAGGGTGTCGACGGTTCCCTGGGACAGCAGCGGCTGCATTTCGGACCAGGTCACTTGGCCACCTCCTTGGTGGGCGGGGTCTGGGTGAGTGCGGCGGGGGTCTGTGCGGGGATGCTGTCGGCGGCGGCCGTGTCCACGACCTCGGCCTGCAGGCCCTGCTCGCGCAGGAAGCCGATCGGGACGACGTTCTCCTCGAAGCGGCCGGGCAGTTCGATGCGCATCCGGCCCACCTGGTTGCCGCCGACGGTGTCCATCGCGGCACCGAGGATCGAGATGTCGATGTTGTACGTACGGGAGAGCTGGGAGATCACCGGCTGGGTCGCGGACTCGCCGTGGAAGGTGACGTCGACGACCGTGCGGTCGGGGCCGGAGGCCGTACCGCCGACCGGGAACAGCTCGTGGGCCAGCTCGGAGCCGGGGGTGGCGAGCAGTTCGCCGACGGTGCCGGACTCGACGATGCGGCCCTTCTGCATGAGAGCGGCCGAGTCGCAGATCGTCTTGACGACGTCCATCTCGTGCGTGATCAGCAGGACGGTCAGGCCGAGCTGCTGGTTGAGGTCGCGCAGCAGCTGGAGGATGGAGCGGGTGGTCTCGGGGTCGAGGGCGGACGTCGCCTCGTCGGAGAGCAGCACCTTGGGGTCTCCGGCCAGCGCCCGGGCAATGCCGACGCGCTGCTTCTGACCGCCGGAGAGCTGGCCGGGGTAGGCCTTCGCCTTGTCGGTGAGGCCGACCAGGTCGAGAAGTTCAAGGGCCTTGCGGGTGCGGTCGCGACCGGAGACGCCGAGGATCTCCAGCGGGAGCTCGATGTTGTCCTGGACGTTGCGCGAGGCCAGCAGGTTGAAGTGCTGGAAGACCATGCCGATGCGGCTGCGCGCCTCGCGGAGCTCCTTGCCGGCCCGGCGGCCCCGGCCCGCGAGGGCGGTGAGGTCCTGGCCGGCCACGGTCACGGTGCCCGAGGTGGGGCGTTCCAGCAGGTTGATGCAGCGGATCAGGGAGGATTTGCCGGCGCCACTCTGTCCGATGACGCCGTACACCTCGCCCTCGCGGACATGCAGGTCGACGCCGTCGAGGGCGGTGTCCTCGCGGCCGCGCGACTGATAGACCTTCGTGAGGCCCGTAGTGGTGATCACAGGGGTTTCCGTCACTGTCGAGTGCACGGCGCGGTGTCCGCCGGGCACGGGGCATTCGTCTGAAGAGACTGTTCGGACTCGGGTGTTCGGCCGGTGGGTCTCGGCACGGCTGCGGCGGCGGTCGGCCGGGGCAGGTACGTGCGGGATCAGCTCGTTCCGCTGGACGCGGACGGCGTGGCTCGGTCTCGCTTCGGGGCGCGAGGCTCAGGCGGGGGCCCTCAGAAGGCGCGCATTCGACACATACAACGAGCACCGGGCGTCGTGATCGCCTCGGTCGCAAGGGTGCGGTTGCTCGTCGTGGTCATGCCCCAAGTAAAACAGACGTAACGTTCCGGCCGATCCGCCTGTCCGTATAGCGGACAGGCGTGGACGGTCGCGCCGGCCGGTTCAGTCCGCGATGGCGATTTCCACTCCCGCAGCCGTGACCTGCACCGATATGGCGGAGAGATCGGCGACGACCGCATCGGCGACCAGCTCGGCGCGGTCGTGCGTTGTGGCCAAGGCCACGGTCGTCATCCCGGCCGCCCGACCGGCCCGCAGCCCGGCGGGGGCGTCCTCGAAGACCACACAGCGGGCCGGGTCGACGCCCAGGCGACGGGCCGCGAGGAGGTACGGCTCCGGGTCCGGCTTGCCCCGGGTGATGTCCTCGGCGGCGATCATCACCGGGAAGTCGATGCCTGCCTCGCGCAGCCGCGCCTCACCCAGCGGGCGGGTGGCGGAGGTGACGACGGCCCAGCGGTGCGCGGGCAGCGAACCGAGCAGCTCCTTGGTGCCCGGGAGCACCACGACGCCGCCGGGGACGTCCTCGACCTCCAGCTGTTCGATACGGGCCACGGCCCCGTCGACCCGGTCCGTGGGCAGCAGCTCGGCGATGATCTCGACGGCCGTACGGCCGTGCAGTTCGACGCCGGAGAAGTCCTCCGCCGTGACGCCGTACTCCTGTGCCCACCTGGTCCAGCAGCGGTGGACGGACTCGATGGAGGAGAGCAGCGTTCCGTCGTTGTCGAACAGCAGGGCCTCGGCGTGGATCTTCATGTTCGCCGACCCTAGCGCCCGGGTACGGGGGCGCACGCAGGGGGCCTTTTGGTCCGTAATACCCTCGGCTCATGCTTGACGCCCTGACGGTCGCGGTCGCCGTGACCGCGCTCGCCCTCTCCGCCTGGTGCGGTTTCGCCGCCTACCGGGACCAGCCGACCAAGGACTGGCACTTCATCGGAATGGCCGTGGTGTCGCTGCTGGCGCTGGCCCAGCTGGTGGTGGCGGTCGTGCAGCTGGCCCGGGGCGAGCGGCCGGACCAGGGCATGACGATCTTCATCTGCTATCTGATCGGGGCGTTCGCCGCCGTGCCCGCGGCAGGCTTCCTGTCGCTGACCGAGCGGACCCGATGGGGTTCGGTGACAGTGGCGGCGGGCGCGGTCGTGCTGGCCGTTCTGCAAGTGCGGCTCTACGACATCTGGGGAAGCTGACCGTGGCCGAGACCGACACCACCCCCGGTTCCGCATCCGGTGGTTCCGCATCCGGGCAGAAGGCCGGGTTCGAGCTGGGGTCCGGCCCCGGCCGCGTACTCGTCTGGTTCTACGGGGTGTTCACCGTCGCGGCCGCCTCCCGCGCGATCGTCCAGATGATCCTGGACTTCGGCAGGGCGCCGCTCGCCTATGTGCTGTCGGCCGTCGCCGCCCTGGTGTACGGCTTCATCACGTATTCGCTGGTGCGCGGCGGTGAGAAGGCACGCAGGACGGCGCTGGTGTGCTGCGCCGCCGAGCTCGCGGGCGTCCTGCTCATCGGCACGTGGACGCTGGTCGAGCCGTCGGCCTTCGCGGACGCCACCGTCTGGTCGTACCTGGGCAGGGACTACCTGTTCATCCCGGTGATCCTGCCGGTCACCGGGATGATCTGGCTGCGTCGCGCCAGGAACGCGTGACGCCCGCGTCGTCTCCGCTCAGGCGCTGGCGACGTAGGCCGGCGCGGCGGCGTCCTTCTCCAGCTGGATGAGCTGGACGCCGTCCTGACCGGTGGTGTTGCCCACGGGTGCGTAACCCGCCCGCCGGTAGAGCCGCAGATTGGTCTCGCTGCGGTGCCCGGTGTGCAGCCGGAAACGGGTGGCCGACCGCTCGTCCGCGAGTGCGGACTCCGCGGCCCGCAGCAGCCGGGCGCCGAGTCCATGCCCCTGGAGCCGGGGGTGGACGCAGAGCTTGGCTATCTGCCCGATGCCGTCCGGATCGATGGATCCGCGTACCGAACCGACGACTTCGTCCCCGAGCCGCGCCACGAACACCAGGTTCGCGGTCAGTTCGTCGCGGACCGATTCGAGGGTCTGCACAAGCGGGTCGATCCGGTAGTTCCCGTACAGCTCCGCCTCGCTCTGAAAGCAGAGGTACTGGAGCTTCAAGATCTGTTCGGCGTCCTCTGTCGTCGCCGCCGAGATGATCACACTCATGCCCATGTGTGCATGCCTCCCGCTCACCTGATCCGCCGGTTGCCTAACAGCTCCTATCCCCGCAGTTCAGGAACGACAACCTCCGCCGCGAGCATTCTGCGCAGACATCCAAGGCATCGGGAACGGATCGGACCCAAACTACCTTGTGACATACCCAACTTCCCTGCGATCTCCCGGTAGGTGGGGTCGCCCGGGGCGAGCATCTCGGCGAGCAGCCCGGCGCACCGGCCGGGCAGCCGGCCCACCGCGACGTGCAGCGCCCTGCGTTCGTCGGCGCCGACCGCCAGCCGCTCGGGGCAATGGGCAGGATCCGCGGTGGTCTCGTCGGCGTACGGACGTTCGCGAAGGACAGTACGGCGGGCGCGGCGCGCCTCCGCCCGTACGGTGGCGCGGACCCAGCGCGCCGGGTCCGCCGGTGGCCGCTGGTCCGCGAGCAGCTCCAGCAGCCGCAGCCACACGGCCTGTTCGAGATCGGCGGGTTCGACGGCCGCGCCCGCCGCCGCGTCGCTCGCCTCGGCCGTCGCCTCGGCGCTGACGAGGGGGTACAGGGCGTGGACCACGGCCGCGGGGGCCTGGGCGGGGGCGTCTGCGAGGAGCGTCATACCCCACCCGACGCGGGCCGGCGGGCGGCCGGTTGCCGTCCGCGGGACGCACCACCCGACCGGGGCATGCCCGGCCGGGTGCTGACGTGGGCGGCGGTGTCAGTTCCCGGTGAAGTCGGCCGCGGCGAGCAGAGCCGTGTCCGGGTTGTCGGAGAAGATCCCGTCAATGCCTGTCGCGAAGTACGTCCGGAACGCGCCGAATGCGTCGCCGTACGCGTTGGGGTCCGTACCGCGCCGGAAGTCGGCGGGCAGGAAGGTGTTCTCGTTGCGCATGGTGTACGGGTGCAGGATCAGACCCTGCGCGTGCGCGTCCTTCACCAGGGTGGTCGGCGTGGCGAGCCGGCCCGACGCGTCCTTGGGGATGATCAGGTCCAGGGTGGGACCGATGCCCTGCGCGAAGGACGCCAGCCACGCCAGCCCCGAGGGCTTCACGAGATCGTCGACGGTGCGCGGGTCACCGGTCGCCACGAAGTCCCAGGGCTTCGATCCCGCGCCGGAGAGCAGGACGACGCGCGGGGTGGCGACGAGCTTCGACAGCCGCTGGATGCTGGTGGGCTCGAAGGACTGGAGGATGAGCGGCGACTGCTTGCGGTGGCGGTCGTAGCGGCGCAGCAGCTTGGCGAGCGGCTCCTCCAGGCCGAGGCCGAGGCCGCGGAAGTAGGTGGGGTGCTTGGTCTCGACGTACAGCCAGACCTGCTTCCCACGCCTGCGGCCCTCGCGGTCGGCCCACTGGAGCACCTCTTCGAAGGTGGGGACCTCCCAGCGGCCGTCGTAGAGCGTGTTCTTCTGACGGTTGCCGGGGATGCGCTCCTTGGCACGGAGCGTCTTCAGCTCGGCGAGGGTGAAGTCCTCGGTGAACCAGCCGGTGAGGGAGACGCCGTCGACGGTCTTCGTCGTCCTGCGGCTCGCGAACTCGGGGTGGGCGGAGACATCGGTGGTGGCCGTGATGTCGTTCTCGTGACGGCAGACAAGGTGGCCGTCCTTGGTGGGCACCAGGTCCTGCTCGATGATGTGCGCGCCCATGTCGAGTGCCAGCTGGTACGAGCCGAGCGTGTGCTCGGGGCGGTAGCCGCTGGTGCCGCGGTGCCCGATGACGGTCGGCACCGGCAGGTCCAGCCGGTGACCGTGGCTGCCCGACCGGCCGTCGGCGGACCCGGCCGTGTTCTCGGCCGCGTTCGCCGTGCCGGGCAGTCCGAGGGCGGCTGCGCCGAGTACGGCCGCTCCCGCTCCCAGGACGGTCCGCCGACCGGGGTTCACCTGTGCGCGCTCTGTCATGACTGCTCCCTCGCATGTGATGTGTGGCACCGTCGAGCGAGGCCCGATCGTAGGGAGCTGCGCCTTCCGCATGGCAGCCCGTGGACGAACATGGCGGAAACACACGTCAACACTGCGTATCCACTCGATGAACCCGATGTGCGATCAGCGAGTACCCACGAGTATCGTCCCCACCTGCATATACCGTCACGATCCCGCGCCTCGGCCGACCCTGGCCACTACACCGGAGGAACCGTTGTCCCGACACGCACTCATCAAGGCAGTGCTCGGACCGCTCTTGCGCCTGATGTTCCGCCCCCAGGTGGAGGGCGTGGAGAACATCCCCGGAGACGGTCCGGTGATCCTCGCGGGCAACCATCTGACGTTCATCGACTCGATGATCATGCCGATCTGCTGCGCCCGGCCGGTGTTCTACATCGGCAAGGACGAGTACGTGACGGGCAAGGGGCTCAAGGGCCGGATGATGGCCTGGTTCTTCACGGGCTGCGGCATGATCCCGGTGGACCGGGACGGCGGACGCGGCGGTGTCGCGGCGCTGATGACGGGCCGTCGGGTGCTGGAGGAGGGCAAGGCGTTCGCCATCTACCCGGAGGGCACCCGCTCCCCCGACGGACGGCTCTACCGGGGCCGTACGGGCATCGCACGGCTGACGCTGATGACGGGCGCGCCGGTGGTGCCGTTCGCGATGATCGGCACGGACAAGCTGCAGCCCGGTGGTGCGGGACTCCCCAGGCCCGGCAAGGTGACGGTCCGGTTCGGTGGGCCGATGGAGTTCTCCCGCTACGAGGGCATGGACCGCGACCGCTACGTGCTGCGGGCGGTGACGGACTCCGTGATGGCCGAGGTGATGCGGCTCTCCGGCCAGGAGTACGTCGACATGTATGCGACGAAGGCCAAGGCCGCCTGATCCGGCGGATCCGCAGAACATCCGAAGGGCCCGTACCCCGCTTGGCGGTACGGGCCCTTCCGTATCTCACAACCACTCGTACGGCCGAAGGCACCGCAGGGCGCGGGTGGCTCTACGGATGCTCGATCTCCTCCTCCAGCGCCTGGCCACGCAGCAGGAACCAAGCGGCGGCGGCGGTCGCGAGCAGGACCGCCGCGCCGATGCCCGCGGCGATGTGCAGCCCGTCGACGAACGAGTCCTGCGCCGCCGAGACCAGCGCCTGCGCCTGCTCCGCCGGGAGGCCGTGAGCCGCTTCGGCGGCGCCGCCCAGTGATGCGTGGGCCGCCGCGGCGGCATCGGCCGGGACCCCGTGCGGGGTGACGAAGTCCTGGTAGACGCCGGTGACGATGGAGCCGAGCAGGGCGATGCCGAGGGCCGCGCCGAGTTCGTACGCCGTCTCGGAGACCGCGGACGCGGAGCCCGCGTGCTCCTTCGGAACGCTGGAGAGGATCACGTCCGAGGTCACGGTGAAGGCGAAGCCCGCGCCGATGCCGACGACCAGCAGCAGCAGACCGATCAGCGGATAACCGGTCTCCTGGTGGACGAAGGTGACGGCGGCGAGCGCGACGCCGACCGCCGCGAGTCCGGCGGACACCACGAACCGGACCGTGAACCGGCGGGCGGCCCGGCCGGCGATCAGACCGCAGGTCACCGCGCCGACGGCGGCCGGCAGCTCGGCGAGTCCGGCCTCCAGCGGGCCGCGTCCCTGGACCAGTTGCAGGAACTGGGAGAGGAAGAAGACCAGCCCGGACAGGCCGAGAATGGTCAGCAGGTCGGCCAGGACCGCGCCCGAGAAACCCCGGTGGTGGAAGAGCCGCATGTCCAGCAGCGGATCCGGCAGCCCCAGCTGCCTGCGCACGAACCGGTAGAGCGCGGCCGCACCGCAGATGCCGGCGACCGTGACCTCCCAGCTGGTCCCGTGCGCGGCCAGATCCTTGATGGCGTACACGACACCGATCATGCCGACCAGGGAGAGCACCACGCTCCTCAGGTCCCAGGGGCCCGGCGCCGGGTTCTTCGACTCGGGAATCATCCTGATGCCGACGACCACGAGGACCGCCATCACCGGGAGGTTGATCAGGAAGACCGACCCCCACCAGAAGTGCTCCAGCAGGAACCCGCCGACGACCGGTCCGACGGCCGCGCCCGCGGAGGCCATGGCACCCCAGATACCGATGGCGAATGAGCGCTCACGCGGGTCGTTGAAGAGGTTGCGGATCAGGGCGAGGGTGGACGGCATCAGAGTGGCGCCCGCGACGCCGAGCAGCGCCCGCGCCAGGATCATCATTTCGGGACTGCTCGCGTACGCGTTGAGTACGGAGACCGCGCCGAACGCGGTGGCGCCGCTCAGCAGCAGCTTCTTGCGGCCGATGCGGTCACCGAGGCTGCCCATGGAGACCAGGAGGCCGGCGATGACGAATGAGTAGACGTCGCCGATCCAGAGCAGCTGGGTGCCGGTCGGCTGCAGATCCTCCGTGAGGAACGGCGTCGCAAGGCCCAGGACCGTGGCATCGATGGCCACGAGCAGAACGGCGAGGACGAGCACGGCCAGCGCGATCCACCGTCCGGGGCGGCGCAGTTCGTCCGAGGTCTGCGCGTGCTGGACGATGCTGGTCATTGCCCCACGCTCCGGCGTGCTCCGCCGAGCAACAACTCGACGATCATGTACTGGAAGTCCTGTCCGGCGACCCGGCCCGCCAGGACGGCCCAGGCTCCGGTGGAGACGAGCCCGTACAGGGCCTCGGTCAGCCAGGCGGGGGTCAGGTCGATCCGGAACTCGCCGCGCTCCTGGCCGCGCCGGAAGAAGGCGCAGACCCGCGCGTCCAGCCGGTTCCAGCCCTCATTGATCTCGTCGCCCTCGAAGAGCTGGTTCTCGGTGACGAGGAAGGACAGCAGTCCGGCGCTCGGTTCGACAGCAGCGATCAGCCGGCGCAGCGCCTGCTCCGAGGCCCCCTCGTCGAGCGCGGCGGCGTCGAGGGCCGCTTCGAACTCCTGGATCCCCAGGTTCTCCAACGCTCTGACCAGGGCGTCCCGGCCGGCGAAGTGCCGGTGCAGGGTGGCGCGTCCGATCCCCGCGGCCTTCGCGACCTCATCCATGGTGGCGGTCGATTTGCGGGTCAGCAGAGCGGCCGCGCTGCGCAGCACTTGCTCACGGTCGACAGTCATGAGACAAGCATAACTCAAATGAGACATCATCGTCTCATTCTTGTCCGGGCCCTCCGGTGCGAAGCGCTGATTGCCGGCACCTACCGGGCGCCGGGACGGCTTCCGGGCACCGGAAGCCGATGGGGCTGACGCAGGGTCAAGGTGTAATTGCGCCCCTCGGTCCGCCGCACCCGGTAGCCGATGTTCTCCAGACGGCGCAGCCGACGCCGCAGGGCAAAGGGACTCTGCGGCGCGTCGAACTCCACGCACAGCACGCGAGGCCGCAGCGTGCCGGCGCAGATGTCATCCAGCACCGGCCCCTCCGCCCCCTCGATGTCCATCTTCAGCACGTCGACACGCTGATGTCCGAGCCGATTCATGAACGAGGCCAGCCGGAAGCACGGAGCGTCGAAGCCCGGGCCCTGGCCGCCGCGCGCTTCGGTGGCGGAGTGGGACACGTGAGCGGGGTCGACGGGGGGATGGAAATGGAGGATTTCGTCGCGATGCCACAGGCCGTGCGGCAGGAAGTGCCAACGCGGTTCGGTGATGCCGGCAGCGAACGCGATCGAGCGCGGGGTGGGGTCCATCGCCCACACCTCACAACCGAACCGCTCGATCAGGGCGAGGTCGAAGGTGACATCTTCTCCGGCGCCGGCGGCGTAAACCACCGAACCGGACGTGATCAGGCTGGTGGGGACCCACCACCCCCCGTAGTCACTGCCCAGTCGTTCCAGGTCGTTGCCGGGCGTGATGCGGGTCAGCCGGGGCACCACGGTCGCGGCCGACTTCAGCTTGATCCGTCGGCCGAGGTCTGCCAGGTCGATGGTCGTCATGCGAGCGACCCTAGGCTCCCGCAGGGCCGTCTCCGGCGCGTCGTGACCCGGCGAGTCCGCGATTCACCGGTTCGCGCACCGTCGCGCGTCTGCGCGATAAGGGCGTACCGCCGGCTGCTTCATGCCCCGGGTTCCCCTCCGCGGACAGGCTCGGACTGGTCGCCGGCCGCTAGTGGCTCGTGAAGAGGGCGAGGAACTTCTCGTTCCGCGGCTGCATCCGCAGGTTCATGGGAGATCCTCCTGGGCCGACATACCGCCGTACGTGGCACGCCGCCGTTTCGCGCGGAGGTCGTCAGTCCACAGCGGACGACAAAAGGGAAAGGGGAGTACCCACGCCTTTCCACTCTCAACGTATAGCGCACGGGGGGCCTTGCGGCAAGGCCCGGGTCATGCCGCAGAATCGTCGGCCGAAGCCACAACCTGCGGAAATGGGAGAGTCACGAAGTGCGTGTGCTGTTGTCGACGTATGGGTCGCGCGGGGACGTCGAACCGCTGGTGGGACTCGCGGTGCAGTTGCGGGCACTCGACGCGGAGGTGCGGGTGTGCGCGCCGCCGGACGAGGACTTCGCACAGCGGTTGGCCGGTGTCGGCGTACCGCTGGTGCCGGTCGGCCGGTCGGCGCGCGCGCTGACGACCGGGGCGCCGCCGCCGTCATCCCTGCCCCGGCGCGCAGCCGAGTTGATCGCCGCGCAGTTCGACGCGGTCACCGCGGCGGCCGAGGGATGCGATGCACTGGTGGCGACCGGCATGATGCCGGCCGCAGCCGGCGCGCGGTCGGTGGCCGAGAAACTGGGCATCCGCTCCGTGTCCGTGACCTTCCAGCAGCTCACTCTGCCGTCGCGGTACCACCCGCCGCTGGCGTATCCGGGCCGGCCGTTCCCGCCCGAGGTGACGGACAACCGGGTGCTGTGGGACCTGGACGCCCAGAGCATCAACGCGCTGTTCGGTGCGGCGCTCAACACGAACCGGGCGTCGATCGGCCTGCCACCGGTGGACAACGTCCGCGACTACGTCATCGGCGACCAGCCGTGGCTGGCGACGGACCCGATCCTGGACCCGTGGCAGGAGCCGGCGGACCTCGGCGTCGTCCAGACCGGCGCGTGGATCCTGCCGGACGAACGCCCGCTCCCGGCCGAGTTGGTGGCGTTCCTGGACGCCGGCACACCACCGGTGTACGTCGGCTTCGGCAGCATGCCCATGCGCACATCGACGGACGTCGCACAGGTGGCCGTCGAGGCGATCCGCGCGCAGGGCCGCCGCGCGCTCGTCGCCCACGGCTGGGCCGACCTGGCCCTGATCGACGACCAGGACGACTGCTTCGTCGTCGGCGAGGTCAACCAGCAGGCACTGTTCGGCCGGGTGGCCGCCGTCGTGCACCACGGCGGCGCGGGCACCACGACGACGGCCACCCGGGCCGGCGCGCCCCAGGTGGTGGTACCCCAGGCGGCGGACCAGCCGTACTGGGCCGGCCGGGTGGCCGACCTGGGCATCGGCGCGGCACACGACGGTCCGACTCCGACCACCGCGTCCCTGTCGGCCGCGCTCAAAACGGCCCTGACCCCCGGGACCCGCGCACGAGCGACCGCCGTGGCCGGCACGATCCGCACCGACGGGACAACGGTGGCCGCGAAGCTGCTGCTCGACGCGGTCAGCCGAGAAAGGCCGCCCATGTCCGCGTGAACCACGCGGGATCGTCGAGCCAGGACCCAGAACACGAGAACCCACAAACCCTGGCGACTTGAACCGGCAACGGCCACGGGGGCCACGTCAGGCGGAGCGCCGCTCGTCATGGCCCCCGGTGCGTCCCGCCGGTCCGGACGCCTTGCTGCGCGCAATGGTTGCAAGCGGCCTCAGATCGGAGCTGATGACGTGAACCCCCTGACCACCAGCGCGTTCGACCTTCCCGGCCGCCTCTCCCCCAAGGCCGACCCGACGCTCATCAGCGGCGACGAGCAGCACTTCGCGGCCATCGCGGAGTGCCTCGAGCAGTCGATCGCCGAACTGTCCGACCGCCTCGATGCCGAGCGCAAGGCGCCCGGCGGCATCGGCCGGCAGGCGATGGACCGGGACATGGAGATCCACCGGCTGACCGCTCGTCTGCGCGCACTGCGTCGCTTCGGTCTGGACCTGTGCCTCGGACACATGGTCGGCGCGGACAGCCCCGTGTACGTCGGACGACTTGGCCTGACGGACAGCGCGGGTCGTCGGCTGCTGCTCGACTGGCGCTCTCCCGCGGCTGAGCCATTCTTCGGAGCCACCCACGGCAACCCGATGGGTCTGGCAAGCCGCCGCAGGTATCGCTGGACCCGCGGCCGGATCAGCGACTACTGGGACGAGGTGTTCACCGCGGACGGGTTTGCCGGGCACGCCGCGCTCGACGACCAGTCCGCCTTCATCGCCGGCCTGGGCAGCAACCGGTCGCCACGGATGCGAGACGTGCTCGGCACCATCCAGGCCGACCAGGACGCCATCATCCGCGCGGGATCCCGCGGCGCTCTCGTCGTCGACGGCGGTCCGGGTACGGGAAAGACCGTCGTCGCTCTGCACCGCTCCGCCTACCTCCTCTACTCCGACCCTCGCCTCGGTCACCGCCGGGGCGGCGTGCTGTTCGTCGGTCCGAACGAGCCCTACCTGGGCTACGTCGCCGACGTCCTCCCCAGCCTCGGCGAGGAGGGCGTGCAGACCTGCACCCTGCGGGACCTCGTCCCCGAGGGAGCCGCAGCAGCGCGCGAGGCCGACCAGGACGTGGCCCTCCTGAAGTCGTCCGCGAACCTGGTGAAGGCGATCGAGACCGCCGTCAGGTTCTACGAGGAGCCGCCCACCAAGGGGATGACGATCACGACGCAGTGGTCCGACCTCTGGCTGAGCGCCGACGATTGGGCCGTGGCGTTCGAATCAGCAGGACTCGGTGCTCCGCACAACGAGGCGCGCGACCAGGTCTGGGAGGAACTGCTCACGATCCTGGTGGACAAGCACGACGGCGACGGCTCGGCTGACCTGCTCCGCAAGTCGCTGCGGCAGAACAGGGAGCTGCTCACTGCCTTCGACCGCGCGTGGCCGCTGCTCGAAGCGGCTGACCTCGTCGGAGACCTGTGGTCGGTACCCGCCTACCTGCGGAAGTGCGCTCCCTGGCTCAGCCCCGATGGCGTTGAGCAGTTGCAGCGCGCGGACGCCCAGGCCTGGACGGTGTCCGACCTGCCGATCCTGGACGCAGCACGCCAGCGGGTCGGCGACCCGGAGGCGTCGCGACGTAGGCGTCGGCACAACGCCTCGGTCGCCGCCGAACGCGAGCACATGACCATGGTCGTCGACGCCCTGCTCGAGGCCGATGACGACGGTGAAGGTGCGGTGACGATGCTCCGCGGGCAGGACATTCAGGACACCCTGGTCGACGGGACGGCATCGCCCGGCACCGAACCGGACCTGCTCGCCGGTCCGTTCGCGCACATCGTCGTGGACGAGGCTCAGGAACTGACCGACGCGGAGTGGCAGATGTTGCTGCTCCGGTGCCCGTCCCGGAGCTTCACCATCGTCGGGGATCGCGCCCAGGCCAGGCACGGGTTCACGGAGTCGTGGCAGGAGCGGCTCGAGCGGATCGGGCTCGACCGGATCAACCTGGCCTCCCTGAGCATCAACTACCGGACGCCGGAAGAAATCATGGCGGAAGCCGAGCCGGTCATCCGGGCCGTGCTCCCGGACGCCAACGTGCCGACCTCCATCCGCAGCAGCGACGTCCCGGTCGTACACGGATCTGCTGCGAATCTGAGTTCGATCCTCGACACCTGGCTCGCCGCACACGCCAACGGGATCGCCTGCGTCATCGGCGATCCCACATTCCGGACGACGTCCCGCGTCCGGTCGCTGACCCCGGAGCTGTCGAAGGGGCTCGAGTTCGACCTGGTCGTCCTCATCGACCCGGAGACGTTCGGCAAGGGCATCGAAGGAGCGGTCGACCGCTATGTAGCGATGACCCGAGCGACCCAGCAACTCGTCATCCTCACAAGCTCCTGACGCCGGCCGGACGTGGCGGACCGGGGCGGCCGCTGGCCCCGGCCCGCCCCGGTCAATCGCCCTCAGTCGCCCAGCACGGTCAGATCCAGTTCGGGAAGACGGGCCGGATCGTTGATCACGTACAGCTCGACAACCTTGCCGCGCTCGATCGTGAAGCGCATGACCGAGAACCGCTGTCCCTCGCGGACCGAGATGACCGCCGGGGCCCCGTCGACCAGTGCCATCCGGGACGACTGCGCGAACGGTGCGAACATGATCGCCTGGCGGGCGACCGAAGCGGCCCCGCGCACCACCGACGGAGCGCCGACGCCGCCCGCGCCGCCGTCGGACCGTGCCACCACATCCGGGGCGAGCACGGCGACGAGCGCCTCGAAGTCACCATCCCTGGCGGCCGCCAGGAACGCGTCGACGACCTCACGCCGCCGGGCGAGATCGGGGTCCGGCACCACGTCCACGCCTTGGACGCGGCGGCGGGCCCGGCTGGCGAGCTGCCGGGCCGCGGCCGGGGTCCGGTCCATGATGCGACCGATCTCGTCGAACGGCACCGCGAACATGTCGTGGAGCACGAAGGCGAGCCGCTCAGCGGGGTCCAGGGTTTCCAGCACCACGAGCAGCGCCAGCCCCACCGAGTCGGCCACCAGCGCCTGATGTTCCGGGTCGCTGTCGGGCTGCGGGCCGAGGGCCGGCCCGGGGGCGTCGGCGCCCGACTGCTGCGTCTCCAGGGATTCCTCGCGCCGGGACCGGCGCGAGCGCAGCATGTCCAGGCAGACCCGGCCGACGACCGTGGTCAGCCAGCCGCCCAGGTTCTCGATCTGCCGGTCGCCGGAGCGGCTGAGCCGGATCCAGGCTTCCTGGACGGCGTCGTCCGCCTCGGTCGCCGAGCCGAGCATCCGGTAGGCCACGGCCTTCAGATGGGGCCGGTTCTCCTCGAAGCGTTCCGCCAGAAACTCGTTCTCGTCCACAGGCCCATTCCTCCGTCGTGTTCCGTCACTGGACTGACGGATCGAGCAGGGCCGATGTGACACCGAGGTGGCGCAGGCACCGGTGATCAGGGAATCGGGGCGCACTTCGCCGGTCAGCTCCAGGGCAGCCCTGCGCGGTGGCGCCAGTACGCTTCGGGCTCCTCCACCAGCGCATCCAGCCGGTCCCGCCGCTGTTCGTCGAGGTCGAGGACGGGGGCGTGGAGGTTGCCGACGAGCTGGGTGACGGTCGCCGCGCCGGAGAGGACGACGCCGGCCCACGGCTGGTGCAGGATGAACGCGAGCGCGACCGCGTCGCTGCCGAGGCCCGCCTCGGCAGCGATCTCCTGGACGACGGCGGGAGCCTCCGTTCCGGCCAGTCGGCCGTTCGCCATCGCTTCTTTGACGATCACGGTCAGCCCGGCGTCGTGCGCCTCGGCGAGCGCCTGTCCGGCCGACGTCTCGAGGGCGTTGTAGGTGGCCTGGACAGTGCGGAAGAGAGGCTCGCCGTCGACGGTGACGGCGAGGGCGGCGCGGATGGCGTCCGCCTGGCCGGGGCCACTGGTGGAGAGACCGACGGTGACCCCGTCGGCGGCGAGGGCGGCGAGCCGCTCGTGCAGTTCCTTGTCGGTGAGGGCCGGACTGTCGGCTGTCACGGAGTGGATCTGGTAGAGGTCGAGCCGGTCGCCGAGCAGCGCCTCGGTCTCGGCACGCTGGCGTTCGAAGGTGGCGAGGCTGTGGTCCTTGACCTCGTGCGCCTCGGCGTCGACGCTCCAGTCGGCGGTGTAGGTGTAGCCCCATTTGCTGCCGATGACGACGTCGCGCACGTCCGGGCGGGCGGTCAGCCAGTCGCCGAGGAACTCCTCGGAGCGACCGTAGGAGCGGGCGACGTCGAAGTAGCGCACGCCCTGCGCATAGGCGGCGTCGAGAAGCTCATGGGTGCGCTCGCGCAGTGCCTCGACGCTGCGGGTCCCGGGCAGGTCCCGGTCCCGGTGGAGATTGATGTAGGCCGGCCTGCCGACCGCGGCCAGGCCGAGCCCGATATGGGCGGTCGGGGTCGTCGCTGAGGCCAGGCGGGCGAAGGGCATCGCGGGCTCCTCGAGGATCGGTTCCGTAACTCCATCCCGACCAACGTAGCCCGCAATGCCCTTCCTGCTGCCTACTGACGGGCGATGGCCCAGGCGTGCTGTGCCGCCAGGTCGTTCTTGACCTCGGCAAGCTGCACGGCGACGGCCGACGGTGCCGTACCGCCGCGTCCGTCACGGGAGGCGAGCGCGCCCGGCACATCGAGGACCGTGCGGACCTCGGGGGTGAGGTGCTCGGAGATCTTCGCGAACTGCTCGTCGGTGAGCTCGTCGAGCTCGATGCCGTGCTGCTCGCACTCCTTGACGCACTCGCCCGCGACCTCGTGCGCGACGCGGAACGGGACGCCCTGCTTGACCAGCCACTCGGCGATGTCGGTGGCGAGCGAGAAACCGGCCGGGGCGAGCTCCTCCATCCGCTCGCGGTTGACCGTGAGCGTGGCCATCATGCCGGTGAAGGCGGGCAGCAGGACCTCGAGTTGGTCGCAGGAGTCGAAGACCGGCTCCTTGTCCTCCTGGAGGTCGCGGTTGTAGGCGAGCGGGAGGGCCTTCAGCGTGGCCATCAGACCCGTCAGATTGCCGATCAGCCGGCCGGACTTGCCGCGGGCCAGCTCGGCGATGTCCGGGTTCTTCTTCTGCGGCATGATCGAGGAGCCGGTGGAGAAGGCGTCGTGCAGGGTGACGAAGGAGAACTCCTTCGTGTTCCAGATGATGACCTCCTCCGCGATCCGGGAGAGGTTGACTCCGATCATCGCGGTGATGAACGCGAATTCGGCGACGAAGTCGCGGGAGGCCGTGCCGTCGATGGAGTTGGCGACGGATCCGTGCTCGAAGCCGAGGTCCGCGGCGACCGCCTCCGGGTCGAGACCGAGCGAGGAGCCGGCGAGCGCGCCGGAGCCGTACGGGGACACGGCCGTCCGCTCGTCCCACTGCCGCAGCCGTTCGGCGTCCCGGGACAGGGACTGCACGTGGGCCAGGACGTGGTGGGCGAAGAGGACGGGCTGGGCGTGCTGGAGGTGCGTACGGCCCGGCATGGCGACGTCCGGGTGGGCCTCGGCGAGGCCGACCAGCGCGTCCTGGAGCCCGGCGATCAGACCGCCGATGATCCGGGCGTGGTCACGCAGGTACATCCGGAAGAGTGTGGCGACCTGATCGTTGCGGGACCGGCCGGCGCGCAGCTTGCCGCCGAGGTCCGGGCCGAGACGCTCCAGCAGTCCACGCTCCAGCGCGGTGTGGACGTCCTCGTCGGCGATGGTGCCGGTGAACGACCCGTCGGCGACATCGGCTTCGAGCTGGTCGAGCCCGGCGATCATGCGGGTCAGTTCGTCCTCGGTGAGCAGCCCCGCCTTGTTGAGAACGCGCGCGTGGGCGCGGGAGCCGGCGATGTCGTACGGCGCGAGACGCCAGTCGAAGTGGACGGAGGCGGACAGCTTGGCCAGCGCCTCGGCCGGACCGTCGGCGAAACGGCCGCCCCAGAGGCGTACGTCGCTGTTGCCGTTGCCGTTGCTCACTGCGTGCTCCTCAAGAGACAAGAGGGTGGATGTGCGACCGCCTCCCCGCCGCGGAGGAACGGGGAGGCGGTGACGTAAACGGGGTGGCGTCAGGCCAGGTCACGCTTGGCGGCGATCTTCGACGAGAGGCCGAAGATCTCGATGAAGCCCTGCGCCTTGGACTGGTCGAACGTGTCGCCCGAGTCGTAGGTGGCGAGGTTGAAGTCGTACAGCGACTCGCTGGACTTCCGGCCGGTGACGACGGCGCGGCCGGCGTGCAGCGTCATCCGGATGTCACCGGTGACGTGCTGGTTGGCCTCGTTGATGAAGCCGTCCAGGGCGCGCTTGAGCGGGGAGAACCACAGGCCGTCGTAGACCATCTCGCCCCAGCGCTGCTCGACCTGCCGCTTGTAGCGGGCCAGCTCGCGCTCGACGGTGACGTTCTCCAGCTCCTGGTGGGCGGTGATCAGTGCGATCGCGCCCGGGGCCTCGTACACCTCGCGGGACTTGATGCCGACGAGCCGGTCCTCGACCATGTCGATCCGGCCGATGCCCTGGGCGCCGGCCCGCTCGTTGAGCTGCTGGATCGCCTGGAGGACGGTGACGGGCCTGCCGTCGATGGCGACCGGAACGCCCTCCTTGAAGGAGATGACGACCTCGTCGGCCTCGCGCGGGGTGGCCGGGTTCTGGGTGTACTCGTAGATGTCCTCGATCGGGGCGTTCCAGATGTCCTCCAGGAAGCCCGTCTCGACGGCGCGCCCGAACACGTTCTGGTCGATGGAGTACGGGGACTTCTTCGTGGTCGCGATCGGGAGGTTCTTCTCCTCGCAGAAGGTGATCGCCTTGTCGCGGGTCATCGCGTAGTCACGGACCGGGGCGATGCACTTCAGGTCGGGGCCGAGCGCGGAGATGCCGGCCTCGAAGCGGACCTGGTCGTTGCCCTTGCCGGTGCACCCGTGGGCGACGATGCCGGCGTTGTGCTTGTTGGCGGCGGCGACGAGGTGCTTGACGATGGTCGGCCGGGAGAGCGCCGACACCAGCGGGTAGCGGTCCATGTAGAGGGCGTTGGCCTTGATCGCCGGGAGGCAGTACTCCTCGGCGAACTCGTCCTTGGCGTCCGCGACCTCGGCCTCGACGGCACCGCAGGCGAGCGCGCGCTTACGAATGACGTCCAGGTCCTCGCCGCCCTGGCCGACATCCACGGCAACGGCGATGACCTCGGCGCCCGTCTCCTCGGCGATCCAGCCGATGGCGACGGAGGTGTCCAGGCCGCCCGAGTAGGCGAGTACGACGCGCTCGGTCACGGGTTTCTCCTTACGGTGCATTCACTGGTGGGTATAACTATGCAGTCCTCCGTATGGTTTGTCAAAGTTGCTGGTTCGCGGGGCGCGTCCGGCGAACAAGACCGGCGCGGACCCGGTTCTGCACGACAGCGCACGGCCTCCGTCCCACCACCCGAAATACCCCGCCGCAGCGCGGGTTGGCCTCGATAATCGCCTCATGGGAAAGACATACGAACGTATCGACGGCCGGCTCAGGACCTTCATCGAAGAGCAGCACATCTTTTTCACCGCGACCGCGCCCCTGGACGGTGACGGCACGGTCAACCTCTCCCCCAAGGGTGTCAGCGGCTCCTTCGCGGTCGTCGACGAGCGGACCGTGGCCTATCTGGACTTCGCCGGGAGCAACGCGGAGACCGTGGCCCATCTCCGTGAGAACGGCCGCATCACCCTGATGTGGTGTGCCTTCCAGGGGCCGCCGAACATCGTGCGGGTGCACGGCCGCGGTGAGCCGGTCTTCCGTGACGATCCGCGGTTCTCCGGGCTGCTCGGCCATTTTCCCGTCGACCCCGCCCCGCACGGGCTCCGCGCGATCATCGTGGTGACGGCCGAGCTGATCCGGGACACCTGCGGATTCGCGGTGCCGTACATGTCCTACGAGGAGGACCGGCCGCTGCACGCCCAGCGCTTCGCGCGCGAGGACGACGCCTCGCTCAGCGAGTACTTCGACAAGAAGGAGCACATCGCGACGAGCATCGACGGGCTGCCGGGACTCCCGCTTCCGCTGCCCGTGATGCCCACGGCAGGCTGAGCCCTTGGACCGAACGGAGTACGTGCGGGGGTGGGCCGGCGCCGTCCGGTCTACGGTCCGGTCCATGCGCATATCTCTGGTGACCGGTTCGGTTCTGCTCGCCCTCGTGGGTTCGACGGCGGCCCGCCCCGCCGACGCGTACCCGCTCCCGGAGCGGCTGGCCGACACGGGCGGCGGCTCGCAGCTGATCACGGCCGAGGCCCCCGGCACGGGATCCACCACGGGCACTGTCAGCTGGTGGGACCTGCGGTCGGGGAAGTGGGTACGGGCCGGGTCCGCGTCGGCCCGGTTCGGAGCGAAGGGGCTGACCGAGGGGGACCGGCGGGTCCAGGGCACGAACACCACCCCCACCGGTCTGTACGACCTGCCGTACGCCTTCGGCGTCAAGGCGGCGCCGGCCGGGAACCGCTATCCGTACCGCAAGGCCGGCGACCGGTCGTGGTGGTGTCAGGACAACGCGGCGCGCGCCTACAACCGCTGGGTGGAACCGCTGCCCGCGGACTGCCGGGCCGGCGAGGCCGAGCATCTGGTCGCGTACCCGAAGCAGTACGCCCGCGCACTGGTCATCGGGTTCAACTACGACCGGCCGGTGCACGGGCGGGGTGCGGGGATATTCCTGCATGTGAACGGGAGCGGTGCGACCGCCGGCTGTGTCTCCGTACCCGCGGCGGCGATGGACCGGATCCTGGCCTGGGCGGACCCGGCCCGCCGTCCCCACATCGCGATCGGGACCCGCTCGGGCGCGACCGCGATCACCCGTTACTGATCCGTCTCTCCGGGCCGTCAGCGACTGTTCTGCGCCAGCCGCAGCATGTGGTCGGCGAGCGCCTGACCGCCTGCCGGGTCGCGGCTGATCAGCATCAGCGTGTCGTCGCCCGCGATGGTGCCGAGGACGTCGTGCAGTTCCGCCTGGTCGATGGCCGAGGCCAGGAACTGGGCCGCGCCCGGGGGCGTACGCAGCACCACGAGGTTGGCCGAGGCCTCCGCCGAGATGAGCAGCTCCGAGGAGAGGCGCCGCATCCGCTCCTCCTTGGCGGACTCGCCGAGCGGCGCCTGCGGGGTGCGGAAGCCGCCCTCGCTCGGCACGGCGTAGATCAGCTCGCCGCCGGTGTTGCGGATCTTCACCGCGCCCAGTTCATCCAGATCGCGGGAGAGCGTCGCCTGGGTGACGCTCAGTCCGTCGTCGGCCAGGAGCTTCGCCAGCTGGCTCTGCGAGCGCACCGGCAGCCGGTTCAGGATGTCCACGATCCGGCGGTGGCGGGCCGTGCGGGTCTGCGGCACGGACGGCCCGCCGAACTCGGATTCCTGCGCCTCGGTCATCGTCGTCGCCTCATTCTCCGGAGCGCTTCTCTCCGGATTGTCCGTCCCCGTGTGCCGCGTCGAGAGCGCCGGGCAGTGCCTCCAGGAACGCGTTCACCTCTGCGTCACCGATGATCAGCGGCGGCATGAGCCGTACGACATCGGGGGCGGGCACGTTCACCAGGAGTCCGGCTCCCTGAGCCGCCTGTTGCACCTGAGGCGCAAGGGGCTCGGTGAGCACGATACCCAGCAACAGACCCGAGCCACGGACGTGGGAGACCAACGGATGCCCCAGGCCCTCGACACCGTCCCGGATCCTCTCGCCGAGCCGCTTCACCCGGTCAAGGGCGCCGTCGGCGGCGAGGGTGTCCAGAACGGCGAGACCGGCGGCGCAGGCGATCGGGTTGCCGCCGAACGTCGTGCCGTGCTGGCCGGGCTTCAGCAGGTCGGCCGTCGCGCCGAAGGCGACGGTGGCGCCGATCGGCAGCCCGCCGCCGAGCCCCTTGGCAAGGGTGACGATGTCGGGCTCGACGCCCTGGTGGGCCTGGTGCTCGAACCACTGGCCGCACCGGCCGATACCGGTCTGCACCTCGTCGAGGACGAGCAGGGTGCCGGTGGCCCGAGTGATCTCCCGGGCGGCCTCCAGATAGCCCTTGGGCGGGACGACCACACCGTTCTCACCCTGGATGGGCTCGATGATCACCAACGCGGTGTCGGTGGTCACCGCGGCCCGGAGGGCGTCGGCATCGCCGTACGGCACATGCGTGACGTCACCCGGCAGCGGAAGGAAGGGTCCGCGCTTGTTCGGCTGGCCGGTGAGGGCGAGCGCGCCCATGGTCCGGCCGTGGAAGCCGCCGTCGGTGGCGACCATATGGGTCCGCCCGGTGAGCCGGCCGATCTTGAAGGCGGCCTCGTTGGCCTCGGCGCCCGAGTTGGAGAAATAGACGCGGCCGGTCCGGCCGAAGAGCTGGAGGAGCCGTTCGGCCAGCGCGACGGGCGGTTCGGCGATGAAGAGGTTGGAGACATGGCCCAGTGAAGCGATCTGGGTGGAGACCGCCTCGACGACGGCGGGGTGGGCGTGGCCCAGCGCGTTCACCGCGATGCCGCCGACGAAGTCGAGGTACTCGGTCCCGTCGGCGTCCCACACCCGGGCGCCCTCGCCGCGGACCAGGGAGAGCTGCGGGGTGCCGTAGTTGTCCATGAGCGAGCCCTGCCAGCGCTGCGAAAGCTCGGCGTTGGTCATGCTTCCCCCTGTGCGTCGGGTGCGTCGGGCACGACCATCGTGCCGATGCCTTCGTCGGTGAAGATCTCCAGCAGGATCGAGTGCTGGACCCGTCCGTCGATCACACGGGCGGTCTCGACACCGTTGCGTACGGCGTGCAGGCAGCCCTGCATCTTCGGGACCATGCCGCTGGACAGCTCCGGCAGCAGCTTCTCCAGCTCGGTCGCGGTGAGCCTGCTGATCACGTCGTCGCTGTTGGGCCAGTCCTCGTAGAGGCCCTCGACGTCGGTGAGGACCATCAGCGTCTCGGCGTTCAGCGCGGCGGCGAGTGCGGCGGCCGCGGTGTCGGCGTTGACGTTGTAGACGTGGTTGTCGTCGGCGGAGCGCGCGATGGAGGAGACGACCGGGATCCGGCCGTCGTCGAGCAGCGCCTGGATGGCCCCGGTGTCGATCGCGGTGATCTCGCCGACCCGGCCGATGTCGACGAGTTCACCGTCGATGGTGGGGCGGTGCTGGGTGGCGGTGATGGTGTGGGCGTCCTCGCCGGTCATGCCGACGGCGAGCGGGCCGTGCTGGTTGAGCAGGCCGACGAGCTCGCGCTGGACCTGTCCGGCCAGCACCATCCGTACGACGTCCATCGCCTCGGGCGTGGTGACGCGCAGCCCGGCCTTGAACTCGCTGACCAGACCCTGCTTGTCGAGCTGGGCGCTGATCTGCGGGCCGCCGCCGTGCACGACAACGGGCTTGAGGCCGGCCTGCCGCAGGAAGACGACGTCCTGGGCGAAGGCCGCCTTCAGCTCCTCGTCGATCATGGCGTTCCCACCGAACTTGATGACGACCGTCTTACCGTTGTGCCGGGTGAGCCAGGGCAGCGCCTCGATGAGGATCTCCGCCTTCGGGAGTGCGGTGTGTTTCCGCGCCGCACTCATGAGCTGTACGCACTGTTCTCGTGGACGTAGTCCGCGGTGAGGTCGTTGGCCCAGATGACGGCCGACTCGGATCCGGCGGCGAGGTCGGCGGTGATCTCCACCTCGCGGTACCGCATGTCAACGAGGTCGCGGTCCTCGCCGACGCCGCCGTTCTTGCAGACCCAGACGCCGTTGATGGCGACATTCAGCTGGTCGGGCTCGAAGGCTGCCTTCGTCGTGCCGATCGCGGAGAGGACCCGGCCCCAGTTGGGGTCCTCTCCGTGGATGGCGCACTTGAGGAGGTTGTTACGCGCGATGGAGCGGCCCACCTCGACGGCGTCGTCCTCGGTCGCAGCGTTGATGACCTCGATCCGGATGTCCTTCGAGGCACCCTCGGCGTCACCGATCAGCTGCCTGGCCAGGTCGGCGCAGACGGCCCGTACGGCCTCCGCGAACTCGTCCTGCTCCGGGGTGATGCCGCTCGCACCGGAGGCCAGCAGCAGCACGGTGTCGTTGGTGGACATGCAGCCGTCGGAGTCGACCCGGTCGAAGGTGGTGCGGGTGGCGGCGCGCAGTGCGGTGTCCAGCGCCGGGGCGTCGACATCGGCGTCGGTGGTGAGGACGACCAGCATGGTGGCAAGCCCCGGCGCGAGCATGCCCGCGCCCTTGGCCATCCCGCCGACGGTCCAGCCCGCGCCGCCCGCGACGGCGGTCTTGTGGACGGTGTCCGTGGTCTTGATCGCGATGGCGGCCTTCTCGCCGCCGTGCTCGCTCAGCGCCGCGGCGGCGGTCTCGATGCCGGGCAGCAGCTTGTCCATCGGAAGCAGCGTGCCGATCAGCCCGGTCGAGGCGACGGCGATCTCACCGGCGCTGTGGCCGATGAGGACCTCGGCGGCCTTCTCGGCGGTGGCGTGGGTGTCCTGGAAGCCCTGCGGGCCCGTACAGGCGTTGGCGCCACCGGAGTTGAGAACGACGGCGGTGACTTCGCCGCCCTTGAGGACCTGCTCCGACCAGAGGACGGGGGCGGCCTTCACGCGGTTGGAGGTGAAGACTCCCGCGGCGGCGCGGCGCGGGCCGTTGTTGACCACGAGGGCCAGATCCGGGTTGCCGCTCTCCTTGATCCCCGCGGCGATACCCGCCGCTGAGAACCCCTGTGCTGCCGTGACGCTCACGGTGCCACTCCGATCGTGGAAAGACCAGTGTCCTCGGGAAGTCCGAGGGCGATGTTCATGCTCTGCAGGGCGCCGCCGGCGGTGCCCTTGGCGAGGTTGTCGATGGCGCTGATGACGATGATCCGGCCTGCCGCCTCGTCGTAGGCGACCTGGATCTGTACGGCGTTGGAACCGTAGACGGACGCTGTGGCGGGCCACTGCCCCTCGGGGAGCAGGTCGACGAACGGCTCCTCGGCGAACGCCTTCTCATACACGGCACGGACGGACTCGGCGCTCACCCCCGGCTTCGCCTTCGCGCTGCAGGTGGCGAGGATGCCGCGGGGCATCGGCGCGAGCGTCGGCGTGAAGGAGACCGTGACCGGTTCGCCGGCCGCGGCGCTGAGGTTCTGGATCATCTCGGGGGTGTGCCGGTGCACACCGCCGACGCCGTACGGGGACATGTTGCCCATCACCTCGGAACCGAGCAGATGCGGCTTGGCCGCCTTGCCCGCCCCGGAGGTACCGGACGCGGCGACGATCACGGCCTCGGGCTCGGCCAGCTGGGCCGCGTACGCCGGGAAGAGTGCGAGGGAGACGGCCGTCGGGTAGCAGCCGGGCACCGCGATCCGCTTGGACCCCGCCAGCGCCGCGCGGGCACCGGGCAGTTCGGGCAGACCGTAGGGCCAGGTCCCGGCGTGCGACGACCCGTAGAACTTCTCCCAGTCGGCGGCGTCCTTCAGCCGGAAGTCGGCGCCCATGTCGACGACGAGCACCTCGTCACCGAGCTGCTGCGCGACGGCGGCGGACTGCCCGTGCGGCAGGGCGAGAAAGACGACGTCGTGCCCGGTGAGGACCTCGGTGGTGGTCGGCTGCAGCACCCGGTCGGCGAGCGGCCGCAGATGGGGCTGCAAGGCGCCGAGCTTCTGCCCCGCGTTGGTGTTGCCGGTGAGGGCACCGATCCGGACCTCGGGATGAACCAGCAGCAGACGGAGCAGCTCCCCGCCGGCGTATCCGCTTGCTCCTGCTACCGCTGCACGTACCGGCATCGAAATCCTCCTCGTCGATGGCATGACTATACGCATCGCTGCAGTTTTATGCAAAGCTATTCGCGGCGACGAAGACAGGTGGTGTGGGAGGACTGGCGGAAAGGCAGGGTTGACGGAACGGCCGGAGCTGCTGAGCCGGTGGGACGCACGCCGAGGCTGGATCAGCAGCGGCCTCGACGGTCCGGACACCACCGCGGTCACCTTCTCGTACCTGCCCGGACTCGCAGCCGGAAAGCCGGACGTGGCCGGCGGCTCGGCGTCACGCGATCGACGGGTCCGACTCCTCCTGCACGGTCCAGGACAAGCCTTCGGGCAGCGACCGGGTCGCCTCTGCCATACCGCGGAGCGCGAGGACGACCAGGGCCGCCGCCGCTGAAACGCACAGGAGCCAGCCGAGCAGGGCCGGCAGCCGGTCGGGGCCGATGTACAGGACCGGTGCGGCGAGCAGGGCGGCGAGCAGGGCACCACCGAGTATCCGGGTGTGCACGGATGCGGCGAACTTGGCGGTGCGGGGCGGGCGCCGGACCGCGCGGTCGGACGACGGGGGGCGGGTTCCGGTCAGGTACGGGCGCGCCTCGTCACGAGCGGGCAGCGGGAGCCGGTGCGGGAGCGGCGGCCGCCCTCCCGCGATGGACGGCGCGGCGCCGAGCGGCGGCGCCGCACGGCAGGCGAGCGCCCAGGCTCCGGCGGTGACGGCAGCCGCTCCGAGCGCCCCGATCATGTCCCAGCGCGGGGCGGGCGCGTCGTGGCGTACGAAGACCAGGGACAGGGCCACAGCGGCGCAGACCCGAGCGGTGCTGCCGAGGGCCCGGGTGATGAGGGTGGAGCGTCGCATGGGCGTCCTTGACCGGTGAGGTGGAGCCGGGGTGGGGCACCGTCTCGCGGGGCTGGGTGTGCACGTACCGCTCGCTTCCGCGGTGGGACGCGGGAGAGGGGGGCGATGGCCGTGCGCGACGTATCAGTGTGGACTGCGATCCGGACGGAGGCAAAGGGGCGCCGTGCAACCATTTCCGATGCGACATCAGCCCGTTGCGCCGTCCCCGCGCGCAGGGATTCTGCCTGCGGTCCACCCGGCCGCCTCGGGGCGATCGGACGCTCGGGCCACCCCGTGCGGTGGTGACCGACAGCCCGGATGTCAGGATGGAACCATGACGACCAAGGTTTTTTTCGACATCACCATCAATGACGAGCCCGCCGGGCGGATCACGTTCAACCTGTTCGACGACGTGGTCCCGAAGACGACGGAGAACTTCCGCGCGCTGGCGACCGGCGAGAAGGGCTTCGGCTACAAGGGCTCCTCCTTCCACCGGGTCATCCCCGACTTCATGCTCCAGGGCGGCGACTTCACCAGCGGCGACGGCCGCGGCGGCAAGAGCATCTACGGCGAGAAGTTCGCCGACGAGAACTTCAAGCTCACACACACCAAGCCCGGTCTGCTCTCGATGGCCAACGCGGGCCCGAACAGCAACGGATCACAGTTCTTCATCACCACGATCGTGACGTCGTGGCTGGACGGCAAGCACGTCGTGTTCGGCGAGGTCGACGGCCAGGAGAGCATGGACCTGGTCAAGAAGATCGAGAGCTACGGCTCGCAGAGCGGCAAGACCCGGGCGAAGGTCACCATCGCCGACTGCGGCGTCCTCTGACCGTACGAGGGACTCGCGGGCGCACCTGAGGCGCCTGGCCGGGATGGAGAGCTACGACTCCCGGCCCCCTCCGGACGCGACACCGCCCCTTTCCTTCCGACCCGCACCCGAGCGCGTCGGGCCGGCCACCCGCCGGTCCGGCGCGCTCTGTGCGTCTCGGTACTCTCCGCCCCTTCGTTGCAGCGTCAACCGTAGGTTGACACTGCAAGACTGTCAACCTACGGTTGACGCATGACGAATCCCGTACGCATGACGAACCCGGTCCGGCTCGACGACTTGATCGAGGCCATCAAGAACGTCCACTCCGACGCTCTTGAGCAGCTCACGGACGCGGTCATCGCCGCCGACCACCTCGGTGACGTGGCCGACCATCTGATCGGCCACTTCGTCGACCAGGCCCGGCGCTCCGGGGCCTCCTGGACGGAGATCGGCAAGAGCATGGGGGTCACCCGGCAGGCGGCCCAGAAGCGCTTCGTCGCCAAGGACCCGGGCGAACCGTCGGACCTCGACCCCAGCCAGGGGTTCAGCCGGTTCACCCCGCGGGCGCGGAACGTCGTGATGGCCGCGCAGAACGAGGCCCGTACCGCCGGGAACAACGAGATCCTGCCCGCACATCTGGCGCTCGGGCTGCTCAGCGAGCCGGACGGGCTCGCCGCGGCGTTCATCAAGGCGCAGGGCGTCCCGCTGGACTCCGTCCGCCAGGCCGCCACCGCGGCGCTGCCGCCCGCGGCCGACGAGCTCCCGGAGCTCATCCCCTACGACGCCGGGGCCCGCAAGGTGCTGGAACTGACGTTCCGGGAGGCCCTGCGGATGGGGCACAACTACGTGGGCACGGAGCACATCCTGCTCGCACTGCTGGAGCACGAGGACGGTTCGGGCGTGCTGAGCGGGCTGGGCATCGACAAGGCGACCGCGGAGACCGGCATCGCCGAGGCCGTCACGCTCGCTGCTGCCGCCGCACGCCAGAAGGACTGACCCGGCGCGAGCGGCCGCAATAGAGTGGAAGGGAGCAAGGAGGTGCCTCATGCGGAAGGTCACCGACTGCCGGGAGTACCCCAGCGAGACGAAATGCGCCCTTGCCCTCTCCGGTGAGCCGGAGGAAGTGGACCGCGCCACCAGTGACCTGGCCATATCGGTACACGGTCATGCAGATGGCCAGGAAATCCGGGAGCAGATCGGGGCCGGACTGCGGGACGAGCCCACACAGCTCGCCTGAACCGCACCCGGCACCCCATACAGACACACACGCGGGTCCGCCGCGGCACACGGCTCTTCGTGGCCGGCGCCGAGGCTCGAGTGGCCGCCGACCGTGACGTGAGCTTGCGGCCGGGCCGGGGCCCGGCCGCACCCACGCGTCAGAGCGCCTCGTACACCGCCTCGATCAGCGCCATCTTGCGCGGGTCGTCGGCGATGCGCGGTCCCATCCGGTTCATGACGTACCCCAGGGCGACACCTGCCTCCGGGTCGGCGAGGCCGCAGGAGCCGCCCGCGCCGTCGTGGCCGAAGGCGCGCGGGTTGGGGCCGTACGAACCCTGGGGGCCGCTCAGCCACAGGCCGAGGGCGATCTCCGTCTCGTGGTCGAAGCCGATGCCGAGGACCAGGTCCCGGCAGCTGCCCTGGCCCTCGCGGGCACGCTCGGCCGCCTCCTCGGAGAGGATCCGCCGGTCGCCGAGCCGGCCCCGTCCGGCGAAGATCCCGTGCAGCGCGGCGACGGCCCTGGCGGTGCCGTGGCCGTTGGCTGCGGGGATCTCGGCGGCCCGCCACCCGGGCGTGTTGGCTGCGGCCGCACCGGTGGGCGGGTTGAGCAGTGAGGCGACGGCCACCGGTGCCATCCGGGCGAACAGCGCCGCCTGCTCGCCCGCAGCAGCCTTCGGCACGACGAGCTCCGCGACACGGTCGGCCTCCTTCTCCGGCAGGCCGATGGTGAAGTCGATGCCGAGCGGTCCGGTGACCTCCTGCCGGAGGAACTCGCCCGGCAGCAGTCCGGTGATCCGGCGGACGACCTCACCGACCAGGAAGCCGTACGAGAGCGCGTGATATCCGGACCGGGTTCCGGGTTCCCACCAGGGCCCGGTCGCCGCCAGCCGGGTGGTGGTCACCTCCCAGTCGTACAGCTCGGCCAGACTGTGGGGCTCGCGCAGCCCGGCCACGCCCGAACGGTGCGAGAGCAGATGGCGTACGAGAACGGCTTCCTTGCCGGCCGCCGCGAATTCCGGCCAGTACGTGGCGACGGGGGCGTCGAAGTCGAGCAGTCCCCGGTCGGCCAGGATGTGGGCGCAGAGCGCGGTCGGGCCCTTGCTGGTGGACCAGACGTTGACCAGGGTCTCCCGCTCCCAGGGGCGGGTACGTGCCTCGTCGGCCCAGCCGCCCCAGAGGTCGGCCACGGGTTCCCCGTCGACCAGGACGGTGACGGCCGCGCCGAGTTCGTCGCGCTCCAGGAAGTTCGCTTCGAATGCGGTGCGCACACCTGAGAATCGGTCGTCGCAGTGGCCGTGGATCTGCGGCACGGTGGCCTCCCTCGCCTGGGCATGCCTGGTGGTACAGGGTCGATGCGCAACATACCGACTGGTCGGACCGGCGGGAAGACGTCGCGCACCCTCCTGGCGGGACGATTCATCCGGTCAGCGGGGGCCTGTTTCGAGGCGCAGGCTCCAGCGGCCCGGCAGGCCGGTGAGCGTGACCGTGGAGAGCGGGCGGACGTCGACGTTCCAGTACGTCGACGGCGGCGCCCCCAACGCGTAGACGAGGGCGGCCCGGACGACGGCCGGCTCCGCGACGGCGACGATCGAACCCTCCCGGGCGGGGCGGGTGTCCAGCCAGCCCCCTACCTGAGTTCCACAGTTGGCGGTGCCGACTAGGGCACGAATATGTAGGTTGACCTGCGGATATGCCTGTGGGCACGCCGAAGTGGCGTGTCACTA